>CAZDSB010000168.1:0-6950 GCA_964507515.1 uncultured Myxococcaceae bacterium | reverse complement strand
ACCGGGGCCACGGTGAGCGGCGTGCCGGACCAGGAGTACTCCGCGGCGCTCGGGACGACGGCCCGCGCCCCGGGATCCGCGCTCGACCTGGGGGCGTACGGATTTCCGCGGACCGGGGACGCCGGCACGCCCGACGCAGGCGCGCCGGACGCAGGGTCACCGCCCGACGCGGGAGCCTCATTCGACGGGGGTGGAGACGCGGGCGGGACTCCTCCACCGGCCGGGCCTGACGGTCCGGGAGAGGTGACCGGTAGCTGCTCGAGCGCCGCGGGCGCCTTCCCGGCGCTCGCCTTGGCCGCCGCGGCGCTGCTGCTCGCCCGACGCCGTCAAGTGAACAGCCGGTCCTGATCCCGCGGGGCAGCGGACTTCATCCCGCCCGAGGCAGGACCCACTCTCCGTCGGTGATCGACGACCTCTGGTACAAGAACGCGGTCGTCTACTGCCTCGACGTCAAGACGTTCCAGGATTCGAACGGGGACGGCGTCGGCGACTTCGAGGGGCTCGCCCGACGGATGCCGTACCTCTCCGGCATCGGGGTGGGCGCGGTCTGGCTCCTGCCCTTCTACCCCTCGCCCCGCCGCGACAACGGCTACGACATCACCGACTACTACGGCGTCGATCCGGAGATGGGAAGCCTCGGGGACTTCGTGGACTTCACCCACGAGGCGAAGAAGCACGGGATCCGCGTCATGCTGGACCTGGTCGTCAATCACACCTCGGACCAGCATCCGTGGTTCAAGGCGGCGGTGAAGGACCCCGGCTCGCCGTATCGCGACTGGTACATCTGGTCGAAGCGGAGACCGAGAGACGCACACGAGGGGATGGTGTTCCCCGGGGTGCAGCGCTCGACCTGGACGTACCACCCGCGGGCGAAGGCCTACTACTTCCATCGCTTCTACGACTTCCAGCCCGACCTGAACGTGAACCACCCCCAGGTGCAGGAGGAGGTGCGCCGGATCATGGGGTTCTGGCTGCAGCTGGGGGTCTCGGGGTTTCGGATGGACGCGGTGCCCTTCGTCATCCAGAGAAAGGGGCCGGCCAAGCGGCACCCCGAGCAGTTCCGCATCCTCCAGGACCTCCGGAGCTTCCTCCAGTGGCGCACCGGGGACGCGATCATCCTCGGAGAGGCCAACGTCCTGCCCAGGGAGGACCGCCAGTACTTCGGCGACGAGGCCGACCGGATGCACATGATGTTCAACTTTCAGGTCAACCAGAGCGTCTTCTACGCGCTCGCCTCGGAGGACCCGCGACCGCTCTGCAAGGCGCTGGAGCGCACCCGGGTCAGCGAGGAGACCTCGCAGTGGGCGCACTTCCTCCGCAACAACGACGAGCTCGACCTGGGGCGACTGACCGACGAGCAGCGGCAGACCGTCTTCTCCCAGTTCGGTCCGGAGAAGACGATGCAGCTCTACGAGCGCGGGATCCGCCGGCGGCTCGCGCCGATGTTCAACGGAGACCGGCGCCGCCTCGAGCTGGCGTACAGCCTCCTCTTCACGCTCCCGGGAACGCCGGTCATCCGCTACGGCGACGAGCTGGGAATGGGCGAGGACCTCTCCCTGCCCGAGCGCAGCGCCGTGCGGACTCCCATGCAGTGGTCCACCGAGACGAACGCCGGATTCTCCACCGCGCGCCGCCCGTTCCTCCCCGTCATCTCCGATGGCCCGTTCGGCTACGGCCGGGTCAATGTCGCCGCCCAGAAGCGCGATCCGACCTCGCTGCTCAACTGGACAGAGCGGATCATCCGCGCGCGCAAGGAGTGCCCCGAGGTGGGGTGGGGGACGTGGAGGCTGCTGCCCACCAGCGCTCCGAGCGTCCTCGCCCTCCGCTACGACTGGCGAAACAACGCGGTGCTCTTCCTCCACAACTTCGACCCCAACGCGCTCTCGGTGACCTTTGGCGCGGGGAGCGCGAGCGGCGGCTTCCTGGCCAACGTCCTGTCCGACGACCACTCCCGCGCGAACAGGAGAGGCCAGCACCGGGTCGAGCTGGAGGGCTACGGGTATCGCTGGTATCGGGTGGGCGGGCTCGACTACATCCTCCGCCGGTCTCGCTGAGCGCCGTCCAGGGCGCCCGGCCAGCCCCGGAAGGGTCCCGATGCTTCGACCGCGCGTGATGGGCATGGTTCTCGTCGGCTGTCTGGCCGCGAGCGGCGCCAGGGCGGCCGACTACGACCTGATCATCGCCGGAGGCCGGGTGGTGGACGGGACCGGAGCCCCGTGGTTCCGGGCGGACGTCGGCGTGCGCGGCGACCGGATCGTCGCCGTCGGGGACCTCGGCAAGGCGTCCGCGAAGCGCCGGGTGGACGCGAGCGGGAAGTACGTGGCTCCGGGCTTCATCGACATGCTCGGCCAGTCCGAGCTCAACCTCCTCGTCGATAACCGGGTGGAGTCGAAGATCCGGCAGGGGATCACCACCGAGGTCACCGGGGAGGGCGGCTCGGTCGCGCCGATGAGCCCGGTGTGGATCGCCGAGGCGAAGCCCTGGCTCGACAAGTACCACCTCACCGTCGACTGGAAGGACCTCGACGGCTACTGGCGGAGGCTCCGGAAGGCGCGTCCGGCGGTGAACCTCGCCACCTATGTCGGCGCGGCGCAGGTCCGGGGCGACGTTCTGGGCCTCGGAGAGGCGCAGCCGGACGCCGGTCAGCTGGCCCGCATGCAGCAGGAGGTCGAGACCGCGATGAAGCAGGGCGCGGTGGGCGTGTCGTCCGGCCTCATCTATCCGCCCGGCTCCTATGCGAAGACCGAGGAGCTCGTCGCGCTGGCGAAGGCGGCCGGGAAGCACGGAGGGCTGTACGCGAGTCACATCCGCGGCGAGGACGACGTCGTCTTGAAGGCGATCGACGAGGCGATTGCCATCGGCCAGCAGGCGCAGGTCCCGGTGGAGATCTGGCATCTCAAAGTCAGTCTTCGGAAAAACTGGGGGCGGATGAAGGAGGTCGTCGATCGCATCGAGCGCGCGCGCGCCAGCGGGGTGGACATCGCGGCGAACATCTACCCGTACGTTGCGGCCTCCAATGGCCTGTCCGCGACGGTCCCGGAATGGGCTCAGGCGGGCGGCACCGACGCCATGCTCCGGCGCTTCCACGATCCCGCGACGCGCACACGCATCCTCGGCGAGGTCAAGACGGCACTCGAGCGCGAGCCTGCGGACGGCATCCTCCTCGCGTCCTGCGTGAATCCCTCGTTGAAGAAGTACATGGGGCGGCGCCTCGACGACGTCGCGAGGGAGATGGGTAAGCCGCCCGAGGAGGCGCTGATCGATCTGGTCGAAGCGGACCGGGCTCAGGGCTGGGTGGTTCGCTTCTGGATGAGCGAGGACGACGTGCGGCTGGCGATGAAGCAGCCCTGGGTGAGCTTCGATACCGACAACCCCGGCCAGGCGACGGATGGGCCGTTCGCCGAGGATCTGGCGCATCCGCGGGCGTTCGGGGGGATGGCGCGCGTGCTCGGGCGATACGTTCGGGACGAGCACGTGCTCACGCTCGAGGACGCGGTGCGGAAGATGACCTCGCTCCCCGCACGCCGTGTGCGGCTGCTCGACCGGGGCATCGTCCGCCCCGGAATGGCGGCGGATCTGGTGGTGTTCGACCTGGACCGGGTGCGGGACCTGGCCACCTTCGAGAAGCCGCTGCAGTACTCGGAGGGGTTCAGCCACGTCGTGGTGAACGGGCGCGTCGTCCTCGATGAGGGGAAGATGACGGACGAGCGCCCGGGAAGGCCGCTGCGGCCGCCGCGCCCCTGAGAAGGAGCTCGCGATGAGAAGCGACGGATGGCTCGTGGTCGCGCTGGCGCTGGGCGCCGGTGGATGCGCGCACCAGGCGGAGGGCGCTGCAATATCGGGAACCGCCGTGGGTACGTCGCCGCTCGCGCCGTTCGACTCGGTCGACGTGCCGCACCCGAACTCGCGCGAGCAGCTGGCGGACGCGCTCCGGCAGCGGGGCTTCCTCGCGGCCGATGCGCCGGCGGGGACGACCCTGAACGGCCCCCTCATGGCCTTCCAGCGGAGCGAGGGGCTTCCGCAGACCGGCTTCCCGGACGACGAGACGCTGCGCCGGCTCGGCATCGACCCGGCGACGAAGGACCGGACACTGGATACGCGCTCTCCGTGGCTGCCCGGCGCGACCGGCGCGGGCGTGAGCCACTGATGGGCAGAGCGGCGATCCTCGTCGTCGACGACCATCCCGGCGAGCTCGCCCGGCTCGGGAGGGAGCTCGGAAAGCGCTACGGGGGGGACTACGAGGTCCTCGAGGCCTCGTCGGGCACCGAGGGGCTGCAGGTGCTCGAGGCACGGCGGAACGCGGATCGTCCGGTGGCGGTGGTGCTCTCCGTGCACTGGATGAAACCGATGACGGGGATCGAGCTCCTCGGCCGGGTACGGGAGCTGCATCCCATGGCCCGGCGCGGTCTGCTCGTGGAGTGGGGCGATCGCTCGTGCAACGGGCCGCTACTGGAGGCGATGTCGCTCGGCTCCGTCGACTACTTCGTCATCAAGCCCAAGGTGGAGCCGGACGAGGAGTTTCACGCGGCGATCGGCGGGTTCCTCGCGGACTGGGCGCGGCTCCAGGGCGTCGGGTTCAAGTCAGTCCGCGTCGTCGGAGACCCCCACGCGCCTCGCTCGCACGAGATCCGGGACGTCCTCACCCGCAACGGGCTCCTGCACGAGTTCATCGACGCGAGCACGCCGGAGGGCAGCGCCGAGCTCCGGGAGATGGCGATGTCGACCGGCGACCTCCCGGTGGTGAGGGTCCTCGATGGACCGCCAATGGCGAATCCATCGAACGCCGCGATCGCGGACGCGTTCGACGTCGACACCGCGCTCGATCAGCGCTTCGACGTGACCATCATCGGGGGTGGTCCGTCCGGGCTGGCAGCGGCGGTCAATGCCGCGTCGGAGGGGCTGCGGACGCTCATCATCGAGCGCGAGGCCATGGGCGGCCAGGCGGCGAGCAGCTCGTGGATCCGGAACTTCCTGGGCTTCCCGAGCGGCATTAGCGGGAGTCAGCTGGGGCTGCAGGCGTTCCGGCAGGCAGCGGTGTTCGGGGCCCAGTTCCACCTGATGCGGCCGGCGACCGAGGTCTCCGCGCAGGGCGGCGAACGGGTGGTGACGCTCTCCGACGGAACGGAGATCCGGAGCCGAGCGGTCATCATCGCGACCGGGGTCTCCTATCGCCGGCTGGGCATCGACACGCTCGAGGCCCTCATCGGAGCGGGCGTGTACTACGGTGCGGCGGTCGCCGAGGCTCCGGCGATGGCGGGACGCGAGGTCTTCGTCGCCGGGGCCGCGAACTCGGCCGGGCAGGCGGCGGTGCACCTCTCGCGCTTCGCGAGCAGGGTGGTGATCCTCGCACGGGGGAAGTCGCTCTCGACGAGCATGTCCGAGTACCTGATCCGCCAGATCGAGGCGACGCCCAACATCTCGGTCGCGACCCACGTCGAGATCGTGGGTGGTGGCGGCAACGGACGGCTGGAGCAGCTGGTGCTCCGGGACACACGTTCGGGCGACGTCCGCCAGGTCCATGCCGAAGCGCTGTTCGTCTTGATCGGAGCGATGCCATCCACCGACTGGCTCCCGCCCGCGATCCGGCGCGATCGGTGGGGATTCATCGCGACCGGCACCGACCTGGTCGAGGACGGGAAGCTTCCCGAGGGCTGGTCACTGGGGCGGCCACCCCTTCCGCTCGAGACCAGCGTCCCCGGAATCTTCGCGGCCGGCGACGTCCGGTGCCGATCGGTGAAGCGGGTGGCCGCGGCCGTCGGCGAGGGCGCTCGCTGCGTGCAGTCCCTCCACCAGTACCTCGAGGAGGAGACGCGATCCCGGCGGGAGGGCTGAGCGCCGCTCGGGCCTACCCGCCCTGGCTCGCAGTCTGCAGAGTGACCGCCGTGCTGGTGACCTGTGCGCTCCGGCCGGAGAGGGAAGTCGACCGCACCGAGATCGCCCGGTCGGAGGCGGTGAGGGTGCAGGCGAGGTTGGTGACGGCCAGCGGCTGAGCCGTCACGGTGTCCGGCGCGAAGGTGATCGACCCGTCCTTGGCGAACGGCTTGAAGGCCCAGAGGAGGCCACCCAGCGAGTCGGATGGATCGACTGCGACCGCCGTGGCGAAGATGCCTCCGTCGTCGCTGAGCCGGACGCCGACTTCTCCGGAGGCGGTGTGCGCGGCCGCCGGCCCGAACGTGTACCGGTTCGCCCAGAGGAGGGCGCCCCCCGCGTCCAGGCCCGCGAGCACCGCGGCTGGGACGTTCAGCGGGTCGCCGTCGGTGAGCTGGACCGTGGACCCGCCGGCCACGTACCCGGTGGTGGGCAGCTCGGCGATGGAGTCGAGCAGGAAGACCCGGGACGCCCCAAACCCGAACCCGGGAAAGGCCGCGAAGCCCACGCTCCCGTCAGGGTGAATCCGGGCGACCATCGCGTTGTGCTGGGCGCCGCCGCTGCCGGCGAGGGTGACGTCTCCCTGGGAGCCGACCACCGCCGCCGAGGGGATGGTGTCCGGAGCCTCGTCGCAGGCCTGGTAGCGCTTCGACCAGACCACGTTTCCCTGCGGGTCCAGGCGGACGGCGAACATCGCGTCGTACGGATCGCTGATGGCGCCGGCCACGAAGAGGTCCGCGCCCAGGCTCTCGGTCACTCTCAGGTTCAGATGAGTATTCGCGCCGGCATCCAGGAGCTCGAGGGAGGCATCGCCCGCCGCAGGGACCCGGAGCAGGAACGCAGTCCCCTCGACGCAGGAGCCACCCAGAGCCCATCCGTTCGCTCCGTCCGCCGAGAGCGAGGTCAGCCGGATGCTGCACGTGTCGATCGGAACGTCGAAGGCTCGCGCGTCGACCACGGTCCCGTCCTGAGCGAGGCGAGTGAGGACGAGGGTGCTGTTGTGGCCCGAGGCGATCATCATCGTCGCGTCCGGGCTCGGTCGAATGCGGTCGGGACGGATCGGCGTGCCGTCCAGCTGGAGC
>CAZDSB010000167.1:0-3375 GCA_964507515.1 uncultured Myxococcaceae bacterium | reverse complement strand
GGTGTGGCTGCTGCTGGGCCCGATCATCACCGGGCCGATCATGTCGAGGATGGACATGGGGGGTGGCGACGGGGGTTCTGCCAGAGAGACCCCCGCCCGCGCCACCCATCTCCTCCTGGAGGGGCCCGGGCATCCGGGGGTCAGGCCGAGGCGCGTGACGCGGCTGCTCGCCGGTGCTCCTCGACGACGTCGGCGACGGTCACCCGGCGATCGATGGGTCCCACGCGCTCCTCGAGGCGCTCCGCCCGGAGGAGGTCGCGCACCGCCGCTCGTGCCCCCACCAGGCGGACCGACGTCCCGGCCGTGCCCAGCGCCTCCTGGAGGGCTGCGAGCATCCGTGCGCCTGCGACGTCAACGCCGGGCGAGGACGAGAGATCGATCACCACCAGCCCGAGCGGCGCAGGTGCAGCCCGGATCCGCTCGCGGATGGCGTCCCGCACGTGCTCCACGTTGAAGTAGAGCAGCGCCGCCTCGATGCGCACGATGAGCGCTCCCGTCACCGGCTCGTTGTCCGGGTTCCGCTCCAGGTCCGAGTAGTTCCTTGTGCCCGGGATGCGGCCGAGGAAGGCCACGTGCGGGTGGGACGCCCGGCGCAGCAGGAAGAGCAGCGAGATCACCACCGCCAGCATCACTCCCTTCAGGATGCCGAAGACCAGCACCGAGGCGAACGCCGCCATCGACACCGCGAACTCGGAGCGGCTCACCGTCCAGAGGTGCCGGAGCTCGCCGACGTCGATCAGCCCCTTGACCGCGACCAGCACGATGGCTGCCAGCACCACGTTCGGGAGGTTGGCGAGCATCCCGGTGAGGAACATCAGGCACACGCCGATGGTGACGGAGGCGAAGACCAGCGCCAGCGGGGTGCGGGCGCCGGCCCGGTCGTTCACCGACGACTGCGAGAGTCCGCCCGCCACGGGGTACGACTGGAAGAGCGCGGTCGCGAGGTTCGCGGCGCCGAGGCCCAGCAGCTCCTGGCGCGGGTCGATCTCCTGGCGGTGCTCCGCGGCCAGTGCCCGAGCTGCCGAGACGCTCTCCACGTACGAGAGGAGGAGGCAGGCAAAGGCGAGCGGGATGAGCCCGTCCACCTCCCGGGGGCGGAGCCCTGGCGGCTCGAGGTGGGGGAGTCCGCGAGGAAGCGCGCCGACGACCTGGAAGGCGAGCTCGCCCAGCGAGGTGAAGGAGAGCAGCACGATGGAGAGCACCACCACCCCGAGGGCGACGGGCTTCCCGGGTAGGAATCGCTCGCCGAGCAGCAGCACGACGATGGCGGCGACTCCGAAGGCGAGGACCGCGAGGCGGGTCGACGGCAGCTGTCCGGCGAGGACCACCAGCCGGTCGAAGAAGCTTTCTCCGCCGCCCTTCACCCCGAACAGCTTGGGGAGCTGGGTGGTGGCGATGGTGAGGGCCGCGCCGGCCTTGAACCCGAGCAGGATGGTCTCGCTGATGAAATTGACGAGCGAGCTCAGTCGCAGGGCCCAGGCGATGACGCACATCCCGGCGGTGACGAGAGCGGCGAGCGCGGCGACCGCGGGTCCGTGCGCCGGGTTGCTCGCGACCATGTCGGCAACGCTCGTGCCGACCAGGAGCGAGATCGCCGAGGTGGGTCCGATGGCCAGCTGCCGCGACGAGCCGAAGAGCGCGTAGGCCAGGCCACCGGCGAGGTAGCCATAGACGCCATACTGGGGCGGCAGCCCGGCGAGCGATGCGTAGGCGAGCGAGACCGGGATGCCGTACGCGGCCAGCGTCACGCCCGCGATCGCATCGTGGGGAAGCCAGCTGGCCTGGTACGCCGGGAGCCAGCGGGCCGGAGGGAAGATGGCGCGCCAGCCTCGGGCAGGAGCCTCGCCCAGCGCCGCGCCTGCAGCTGGCGCATCGGTGCTCATGCCGTGACTTCGACACACCGGCCCCCCCTCGGGGCATGGGCCCTAGGTCGTATGCGCCGCGAAGCGCGTGGTCACTCCGCGCGCAGAGCGACTCCGGGGTCGATGCGCGCGGCCCGTGCCGCCGGGAGCGCCGCCGCCACCAGGCCCACGAGCAGCACCACCCCTGTCGCCGCGCCGAGCGCGAGAGGGTCCCCGGCGTCGATTCCGTAGAGGAGCCCCCGCATCAGCCGCCCCGCGGCCGCGCCGCCGGCGAGGCCCAGGAGGACCCCGCACCCCGTCAGCATCGCGGACTCGCCGAGCACGAGGCCGAGCACCCGCCGGTCCGGTGCGCCGAGCGCCTTGCGCAGCCCGAGCTCCGGCACCCGCCGCGTCACCCCGTAGGCGATGAGGCCGTAGACGCCGGTGGCCGCGAGCAGCAGCGCGAGCAGCGCGAAGGAGCCGAGCACGCCGAGCTCGAAGCGGCGCGGGTCCAGCGAGCGCTGGACGACCTCGGACAGCATCCGCACCCGGGTGACCGGCAGCAGCGGATCGATCGCCCGCACCCGGTCACGCACCGCGTGCTCCAGCTCGGACGGAGCGGGGCCGGGAGCGCGGACCACCAGCTCGCCCCACCGGTGCCAGGGGTTGCTGTTCTGGGCGTAGGGCACGTAGAGGGTCGGCTCCTGGGGCCGGTCGAGGCCGAGGTGCTTCACGTCTCCCACCACGCCGACGATGGTCATCCAGGCGTCGGGGGCCTCCCGGGCGAAGCGGACCCGCTCGCCGATGGGATCTCGCCCCGGCAGCTCGGCGCGGACCAGGGCCTCGTTCACCACCACGGCGCGCGGAGCGCCGGCCCGGTCGCGGTCCTCGAGGAGCCGTCCCCGGAGCAAGGGGATGTGCATCGCGCCGAAGTAGCCCGGGCTGACCACCCGTGCGCCGGCGGACGGCTCGGAACCCTCCTGAGGAGGCGGCTTCCGGGCGACGGCGATGTCGTGCTGGAGGTTGGAGCCCCCGAGCGGGAGCTCGCTGACGAAGCCGGCGCTCTCCACGCCGGGCAACGCCCGGACGCCGTCGAGGAGCGCGTCCCAGAAGCGCGCCTGCGCCGGGACGCGGGCGTAGCGGGACTCGGGGAGGTCGATGCGGAGCACCAGCGCGTGGCCGGGATCGAAGCCGAGCTTCACCGCGTGCAGCTCGAGCAGGCTGCGGAGGAGGAGCGCCGAGCAGGCCAGGAGCGTCGTCGCCAGACCGACCTGCGCGATGACCAGGACGCGCCGGAGCCGGGGGTGAACGGCGCCGAGCCGGACGGAGCGGAGCGCGCCGGCCAGGTCCACCCTCGCGCTGCGGAGCGCGGGGATCGCCCCGAAGAGCAGCCCGGTCACCAGCGCCACCGCGAGCGCGAAGGCGCCGACGCGCGCGTCGATCGCGACCTCGCTCGCCCGCGGCAGGGTGTCCGGGGCGACGCCGAGCACGGCAGGCACGGTGACGCTGGCGAGGAGAAGGCCGGCCGCGGATC
>CAZDSB010000166.1:0-9220 GCA_964507515.1 uncultured Myxococcaceae bacterium | reverse complement strand
GCTGGCCGGGGACGATGCGGCCGTTGAATATCTCGAACTCGGGGCGCTTCGAGAGGTCGCCGTCCTTGTCGGTGCGGGTGAGGATCGGCGCGCCGTCGAGCGCGTAGGCCACCGAGTCCAGGGCGAAGCTGCCACCCATGTCGTTCTTGTGCACCAGCACCGCGCGGGCGCCGGACGAGAGGTCTCCGCCGAGCACCGTCTCTTGCAGCAGGAGGAGCCGCGCCTTCGTCCGGTAGATCTTCTCCTTGAGATCCACCACCTGCTCCTCGAGCGTCTTCACCCGCGTCTGGAACGCCTCGTCCGAGGTGACGGGGAGCGCGGCGTCCGAGGGGCTCGGCTTCACCGGGGTGACCGCAGTCGTCGAAGCGCTCGCAGCGGGCGCCGCGGCCGGTGCGCCGCTCTTGGCCGGGGTCGAGCTCGGAGGCGGCGGAGTCGCCTGGATCGCCTTGTCGCCGGTGCGCATCGGCGCCATCTCTCCGGCGCCGGCGGCCGGATCGGCGCGCGAGTCCGGCAGTGCCGGCAGCGAGTCTGAAGACTGCGCGTGAACCGACAGGCTCGCGATCAGCGTGAGAGCTGCGAGGAGTGCAGGCTGACCTTGGCGCAAGGACGGCTCCCGCGACGGAAAAACCGAGTCATTACATACCACGGACACGGCAACTGACCGCGTGTCCGGCGGTCCGAGCCTGATCGGAGGGGTTCCTGCCTAGCCGCCCTTTTTCAACTCGGTGAGGACCAGCTTCGCCACCGCCTTCAATGTGTCGAAGACACCTACCCCGGTCGGGGCCACCGCCTGGAACTCGGGGACAGTGCGCGGGTTCAGCGAGGCCCGAAGCTCCTCGATCGCCACCGCGTTGGGAAGGTCCCGCTTGTTGTACTGGACCACGCTGGGGATCCGGTTCAGGTCGTACCCCTGCTCGCCGAGGTTGGTGCGGAGGTTCTCGAACGACTCCATGTTCGCCTCCATGCGCTCCACCTGGCTGTCGGCGACGAAGACCACCCCGTCCACGCCCTTCAGGATGAGCTTGCGGCTCGCGTCGTAGAAGACCTGCCCGGGCACCGTGTAGAGGTGGAAGCGGGTCTTGAAGCCGCGGATCTCTCCGAGCGAGAGCGGGAGGAAGTCGAAGAACAACGTGCGGTCGGTCTCGGTGCTGAGGCTGATCAGCTTGCCCTTCGTCTCGGGGTTGGTCTTGTTGTAGATGTACTGGAGATTCGTCGTCTTCCCGCAGAGACCGGGGCCGTAATAGACGATCTTGCAGTTGATCTCGCGGGATGAGTAATTGATGAAGGACATTTCGTGACCTGATTTTCGGTCGCTACTCGCTGAAGAGATTGTCGATGTCTTCGTCGGAAATTTCGGCGAACGGCGAGCCCATGCCCCCTGGGCTCTCGGTCTTCTTCACCAGAGCCTCGAAGATCTTCGCGAGCTCGTCCGAAGCCTTCTTGACCCGGAGCCGGACCAGGCCGAGCGAGGTCCGCGTGTCGAAGATCACCACCAGGACCACCCGGCTCCCCACGATGGTCATGTAGAGCGACTCGCGCGCTCCCTCGTGGATCTGGTTGGGGAACTCGTTCTCGCCGATGAGCTTCGCGAGGCCGCCCATGGCCGCGACGTTGCCCGCGGTGAGCGAGGCCAGCGAGGTGGTGTCGATGTTCTGGGTCTGGCCGGAGGCGCTGATCAGCTGTCCATTCTTGTCGACGATGAAGACGACCTTGGCGTTGGCATCCTTGGTCAGGCGATCGCAGACGGCGTTGATGCGATTGTACTCCTCGTCATACATCACCAGTTGCGTGCCCATGGGCGTGCAATGTCCCCTTCGCTGCCGAGGAATCGACCCGGGTTTTCCGAGGGATTCCGCGTGACTTCGCGTCGCCAGCCCCTCGTCGGGCCCGGGTGACGGTAGCAGGCAAGAAAGCCGTGCGGCAAGAATCGCGGCAGGCGCGGCACGGGGTGCTTGCGCGCGCGTGCCGGCAATGGTTTGCGCGCCACATGCTCCTACCCGCCGCGACCGTTCTCCTCCTGCTCGCACAGCCCGCCGCCGGGGCCGACGCCGGGAGCGCAACACCCAGGGTCTCGTCGATCGACGTGACGGCGGTTCCGGGGTTGCCGCGGGTGCTGGTGAGCGGGGTCCCGGCAGTCCCTGCGGACTTCACCGCCTGGCTCGCGCCCTACACGGATGTACGTCAGGCGAACCTGGCCGATCCCGGCGACGACGGCCGGACGCTGCTGGTCCTCACCCGCCTGTCGAGCGTGAACCAGGTGCACCGGGTCGCCACGCCCCTGGGGATGCGGGAGCAGCTGACCTTCGGGAAGGAGCCGGTGGCGAGCGCCGCCTTCCAGCCGGGCGACCCGCGCTACGTCTTCTTCTTCCAGGACAGGGGAGGCGGGGAGTTCTACCAGCTCTACCGCCTCGATCTGCAGACCGGCGGGCGCCAGCTCCTGACCGACGGAAAGAGCCGCCACGAGGACCTCCGGCTCTCGCGGGACGGGCAGCGGCTGGCGTACTCCGGCACGGGTCGCAACGGCACCGATACCGACGTCTACCTCGCGGAGATGGCCAGCCCCAGCACCGCCAGGCGGCTCACCGAGGAGAGCGGCAGCTGGGGCCCGGTGGACTTCTCGCCGGACGGACAGCGCCTCCTCGTGGAGCAGGAGCGAGCCATCGACGACGTGGACCTCTGGGTCGTCGACGTGGCCAGCAAGAAGCGGACGCGGGTGACGCCAGATCCGGCCACGGCGGGGAAGGCCTCGGTCCGGGACGCGGCGTTCTCCCCCGACGGAAAGTCGGTCTACCTCCTGACGGACCGCGGATCCGATTTCATCCAGCTGTTCCGGGTGGACCTGGCCCGGCCCACCGCGCCCTGGACGCCGCTCGGCGCCGACCTGCACTGGAACGTGGAGCGGCTGGCGGTCGCGCGCGACGGGACGGTGGCGTTCTCCACGAACGAGGACGGCTACAGCAAGCTCTACCTCCTCAAGCCTGGCAGCACGCGCCGCACCGCGGTGCCTCTTCCTGCCGGCGTGCTGGGGTCGGTCCGGTTCCCGAGCCGCACCAGCGACGTGCTGACCTTCTCCATCGACACCCCGACCTCGCCGCGCGACGTGTGGCAGGTGACGCTGAAGACCGGGAAGCTGGTCCGCTGGACCCGGAGCGAGGTGGGCGGGATGGACACCTCGCGCTTCGTCGCGCCCGAGCTGGTGCGGTACCCGTCGACGGGCGGGGTGCAGATCCCCGCGTACCTCTTCCGCCCGCGGGGACTTCCCGCGGGGAGCCGGTTCCCGGTGGTCGTGTACTGGCATGGCGGACCCGAGAGCCAGGAGCGCCCGGTCTTCTGGGGATATGCCCAGGCGATGGTGAACCTGGGGATGGCGGTGCTGATGCCCAACGTCCGAGGCTCGGACGGCTACGGCAAGGCGTACCTGGCGGCGGACGACGGGGCGAAGCGCGAGGAGGCGCTCAAGGACATCGGGGCGACGCTGGACTGGATCGCCACGCAGCCCGACCTGGACAAGACCCGCGTGGCCGCGGTCGGGGGAAGCTACGGCGGATACATGACGCTCGCCTCGGCAGCCTTCTACCCGGAGCGCTTCCGGGCGGCGGTGGACGTGGTGGGCATCTCCCGGCTGACCACCTTCCTGGCCAACACCTCCCCGTACCGCCGCGATCTGAGGCGGGTCGAGTACGGGGACGAGCGGAACGCCGAGGTGCGGTCGGTCCAGGAGCGCATCTCGCCCCTGAACTCGGCGGAGAAGATCCGCGCGTCGATGTTCGTGCTCCAGGGACGCAACGATCCACGGGTCCCGCAGAGCGAGGCCGAGCAGATGGTCCGGGCGCTGCGCGAGAAGAACCGTCCGGTCTGGTACCTGCTGGCGCTGGACGAGGGGCACGGCTTCAAGAAGAAGGAGACCGTCGACTACACCTGGAGCGCGATGCTGTATTTTCTCCGCGAGCAGCTGGTGGGCGGAGGAGCTGGTCCTTCGGGGGGCCGATGAGTACCGAGCGTGCTGACGTGGTGGTGGTGGGGGCCGGTCACAACGGGCTGGTGGCGGCAACGCTGCTCGCGCGGGCCGGGCTGTCGGTGGTGATCGTCGAGGAGAAGGACACCGTCGGCGGGGCGGCGAAGACCGAGACCCCATTCCGGAAGGTCCCCGGCCTGCGCACCTCGACGGGGGCGTACCTCCTCGGCCTGATGCCACCGGAGCTGATGCGGACGCTGGGCCTGGAGCTGCCGCTGCTCCGCCGCGACCCGCATTACTTCCTGCCGACGACGGGCAAGCGCTACCTGCTCTTCGGCTCGGACGAGGCCGCGATGAAGGCGCAGTTCACCTCCTTCTTCTCCGAGGCGGACTGGCGGGCGAACAGCAGGCTCCAGCAGGAGATCGGCCAGCTGCGGGAGGACATCGCCCCCACCTGGCTGGAGGAGCCGCTCTCCATCGAGGACACGGCGGAGCGGTACGTGCGCCCGGCCCTGCGCGAGGTCTTCGTGGGGCTGTGCCGCGGGCCGGTGGGGCGCTACCTCGACCGGTTCGAGTTCCGGAGCGATCTGCTCAAGGCGATGTACGCGGTGACCGACGGGTTCAGCGGGCTCTCCGGCACCTGGGACACGCCGGGCACCGGGATGAACTTCCTGGTCCACAACATGTGCCGGCTCCCCGGCGCCGACGGCACCTGGATGATCGTCAAGGGCGGCATGGGGACGGTGACCGGCAAGCTCGCCGAGCTGGCCCGGGCGGCCGGAGCGCGCATCCTCACCTCGGAGAAGGTGGCGCGCATCGCGGTGGGCGCGGGCGGGGTGGAGGCGGTGCACACGGCGACCGGGCGTGAGGTGCGCACCGGGGTGGCGGTGGTGAACGCGGACCCCTTCCGGATGCGGGACCTGGTGGGGACGGCGCGCTTCCCGGCCTCGTGGAACGCGCGGGTGGACGGGTACCGGCGCACCGGCACCACCTTCAAGGTGAACATGGCGCTGAAGGGGCTGCCGCGCTTCCGCTGCCTGCCCGAGGACCGCGGCCAGTTCGGGTCCACCATGCACCTGCTCCCCGAGGAGGGCGAGGTGATGGCGTCGCTGACGAAGGGGTTCGCCGACGTGGAGGCCGGGCGGCTCCCGGAGTTTCCGACGATCGAGTGGTACGTCCACACGACGGTGGATCCGTCGATGCGCGACGCGGAGGGGCACCACAACTCGGCGCTCTTCGTGCAGTGGGTGCCGCACACGCTCAGCGGGACGACCTGGGAAGTGGAGGAGGAGCGCTACGTCCGGCACCTCCTGTCCATCTGCGACCGCTTTGCGCCGGGGACGAGCGACCTGGTGGCGGACACGTTCCCGCTGCACCCGAGGAAGATCGAGGCGCACTTCGGGATCACCGGCGGGCACATCCACCACGTGGACAACACCTTCGGCTTCTCGGACCGTCTGGCCTACGCGCAGCCCGTGGACGGGCTGTACTCGGCGAGCGCGGGGTGCCACCCGGCCGGCTCGGTCATCGGCGCGGCGGGGCACAACGCGGCCCGGCGGGTGCTGCGGGATCTCGGGCGGAGCTGAGGCGCGCGGCCGAGGCGCCTGCGTCGCGATCGACCGGCCCGTGCCATTGCTCGGCACGCTACGACGCGTTGCTGCCTGCGCGACGCTGGAGCGCCCCGCGCGCGCTCTCTCCCTCGGAGGGTGAGGCGGCACCGGCGTTGCACGCACATCGCGCGCGCCGCTGAAAGCGTCATGCGCTCGAGGCGGTGACGCGGAGCCGTGCGCCCGGGACAGGCCTCCGGGCATCGGCTCCGGGGGGAGTCCGCCATGAGGAGCAGGCGCCGGATGCGGCCCTTCGGGGTCGTCTTCATGCTGTCGTTGCTGATCTGCTGCGGTGAGAGCGCCGGCGTCGGCGAGGACGGCGGCATCACCGAGGCGGCCGGTGGCATCGGCCCGGGGACCACCGACGCCTGGGTGGGGACGGCGAGCGGGGTCATCGGTGGAGCGCTCGTCGACGAGCTCCGGACCGAGGCCCAGATCACCTGGGTCGCCGAGCCGGAGCAGCGCGTTCGCGGGCAGACGACGTACCGCGCCCAGGGAAGGGTGCGCTACCGGAGCGGGGAGTGCACCGTCACGCCGGCCGAGGCGTCCATCGACTCCAGGGCGAGGCTGGTGATCGACTGGACCCGGTCACCGCCCGAGTACGCGGCCTCCGGCGCGTCGATGTGGATCGCGCGCGTGAGCTGTGGCGACGCTCCGGTCGATGCGCCCGTCGGAGGGGTGTGGCTCGCCGATCCCTCGACGATCGATCAGTCCGCTCACGGCGCCCTGATCGACGCGAACGCGATCGAGGGTCGGGCGACGTTCGGAGACCCGGGGGCGGTGCAGTTCACCTTCCGCTGGGCGTTCCGGAGGGCGAACTGATGGCCCCGGGTCCGGAGACCCCCGGACGTTCAGGGGGGCAGGCCACCGCGGCTGGTGGCGACGAGCTCGTACTCCCGGGTCTCGACGTCGGTGAGGAGCCGCGCCTGGAGCACGCGCGCGAACTGGACCGAGCCGCCGGCGGTGCGCTGGTGCTCGGCGGCGTCGTCGTCGTCGGCGGTCACCACCGTCACGTAGACGTTGGGGTTCCTGCGGTCGCGGTAGGTGGTCCACGACGAATCCTCGAGCTCGAGCCCCACGAAGAGGGCGAACTCACGCATCGCCTGCTCGACCTCGACGCGAGCATCCGGGCGGACGGCGAAGCGGACTATCCGAAAGACGGGCATGACCATGCCTGGATGACACGCCGCCCTCTCGGAAGTCAGGGGCGTTGCTGTATCCGGGCCGTTCGCCGCAGGGAGCGTCGAGGAAAAGCCGACGTGCCGATGGCTGCTGTCCCGTGCGGGCCTCGCTGCACGGGCGGGCCGGAGGTCTCCGTGGACCCTCGGCCGCGACGCCGAGCGGCTCCCGGCGCCGACGGAGCAGGTCGCCGCGGGCGACCGCCTCACCGACGATGCGGTTCTGGAGAAGTCGCTCCGGGAGCAGCTGCGTTCCGGACGGGCGGACCCCTTCGAGCGCTTCGGCCGCAAGACGGGCACGGAGCGACCGATGCACGTGACCCGGCACCATCCCGTGTTCGATTGCCCCACGCGGATCGGCACAGCCGAGCACACCTTCCGGCTGAACTGGCAGGAGCACGGGGCGACGTTCCAGCTGCGGCGTGGTCGGATCGCGCTCCGGCGCGCGGACGAGAGCGAGTCGCAGCCCCGGGTCGCGCAGCTCTCGGCGGCGACCTCCTTCTGACCGCCGAAGAGGGCCCGGAGGAGGGCGGTCCGGAGCGTGAGACTCCCCCTCCGTTTCCACCTCAGGCGGATCTGGATTCAGGAAATGGAGGCGTTGGCCTTTGGGACAGGGGGATCTCCTACCACCCCGCGAGGAGAAGCGTACTGTCACCCGTCATGCCGGAGTGGACGCCCCCCTCCGAGTTCGATGGCTATCGGCTGGTGAGGCCGCTCGGCCGGGGCGGCATGGGGCAAGTGTTCCTCGGGCAGGACCTCCTGCTCGAGCGACCGGTGGCGGTGAAGTTCATCGCGGCGCCGGACCCGGACGATGCGCACCGCCAGCGGTTCCTTCAGGAGGGGCGGGCGATCGCGCGGCTGTCGCACCCTAACGTGGTGGCCATCCATCGTGTCGGCGAGGTCCAGGGGCATCCGTACCTGGTGGCCGAGTACGTACGCGGCCAGCCGCTGGACGCGGTGACGAAACCGCTGCCGTGGGAGCGGGTGCTGCGGATCGCGCGAGGGCTCGCACGTGGGCTTGCGGCAGCGCACCGGCAGGGCGTGCTCCACCGCGACCTCAAACCGTCGAACGTGGTGGTGACCGAGTCGGGGGAGACGAAGCTCCTCGACTTCGGGCTGGCGAAGCTCATCACCGAGCTGGAGCCGATGGCCGAGGAGCCCGAGGATGATGACGGGAGGACGCGTGACCTTCCGCGGCCCCGGGTCGACGAGTCGCTCACCCATCCGGACCTGATCCTCGGAACGCCGCGGTACATGGCGCCGGAGGTGCTGGCGGGAGAGCCGTCGAGCCGGAAGAGCGACCTCTTCGCGCTGGGAGTGGTGCTGTACGAGCTGTGCATCGGGAAGGTCCCGGACCGCTCGGGGGGGCGGGGCCTTCCGCCGGTGCGCGGCGTGGCCGGGGTCAACAGTCGTCTCGCGGAGATCATCGACCGCTGCGTGGCCTTGGATCCCGAGCAACGCTTTGCCTCGGCGGACGAGCTGCTCGATGCGCTCGATCACGTCATCCCCGAGCGGCGAGAGCTGCTGCTGCCCGAGGGCAACCCGTACCGTGGCCTGCGTCCGTTCGAGGCGGAGCATCGGGCGCTCTTCTTCGGACGCGACCAGGAGATCCGGTCGGTGCTGGAGCGCCTGCGTTCGGACCCGCGCGTCGTGGTGGCCGGAGACTCGGGGGTGGGGAAGTCCTCGCTCTGCCGGGCGGGTGTGCTGCCGCTGGTGAACGATGGCGGGCTCGGCGAGACGAGCTGGCGGGTGGTCCGGCTGGTGCCCGGGCGGCGGCCCGTGGAGGCGCTGGCAGCGGCACTCTCGCCGGCGCTGGAGGTGAACGAGGAGGCGCTGGGGGCGTGGCTGGCGTCCGAGCCGGCGGCGCTCGCCCGGGCGCTGCAGCGCGCCCGGCAGAAGACGCCCGGGTTCGGGCTGCTGGTGTTCGTGGATCAGGCGGAGGAGCTGTTCACGCTCGCGTCTGCCTCAAGTGCGGCGGTCGTGGCGGAGGCACTCGGAGCGCTCGGCGCGACGGCACATGCGCGGGTGCTGCTCGCGATCCGCGGCGACTTCGTGACCCGCCTCGCGTCATTGCCGGTCATCGGGGACGACCTCGCGTCGTCGCTGTACCTGCTGCGGCCGATGTCGGCGGACAAGCTGCGCGAGGTGGTGGTCGGGCCGGCGCGAGCGCGCGGGTTCCGGTACGAGTCGGACGCGATGGTGGAACGGCTGGTGGGCTCGGGTCTCGGCTCGGCCGGGGCGCTGCCGCTGCTCCAGTTCACGCTCGAGGAGCTCTGGGAGACACGCGACGAGGAGCGGAAGGTGGTGCCCGCCGCGGCGCTCGACGAGCTCGGCGGGGTGGAGGGGGCACTCTCGCGTCACGCCGACGCGGTCGTAGCGGCGCTCCAGCCGGAACAGCGAGAGGCCGTCCGTCGGATTCTTCTCAAGCTCGTGACGCCGGAGGGTACGCGTGCGCGAAGAACCGCGGCGGAGCTGGAGGC
>CAZDSB010000165.1:0-7816 GCA_964507515.1 uncultured Myxococcaceae bacterium | reverse complement strand
ACTGCGTAGCTCGCGGTCCGGGAGATGGCGGTGTGCACTCCACGTCCCAGGCCGCGGGTCTTCAGGCCCTCGCTGAGGACGAACCCCACCAGCCGCCCGAGCAGCACCGCAATCCACAGGGTGATGGCGAACGCCAGCACGTCGCCGAGCGACAGGTCGAGCGAGCCCATCCGCGCACGCCACGAGACGGCCCGCTGCACCGCGTCCGAGATCGGCGAATCAATTCGGAAGAGCCGGGCGGTGGCGAAGAGCCAGAGCAGGCCGACCGCCCAGCGCAGATAGCGGGTTCCGCGCTTCTCGAACAGCTCCACGTTGTCGGCGAACAGCGGCCTGCGGCTCACCCTGGGGCTGCGGAGCACGATGACCCAGAGGCCCTGGAGGACCCGAAGGACTCCGGAGAGGAGGAGCAGCAGCGCACCGCTGTACAACGTGCCGCTGGCAAGCAGCCGCGCCAGCGCCACGTTACCAGCGAGGTTGGCCACCACCGAGCAGAGGAGAAGGATCGCCCCCGCGATCAATGCGGCCCGCAAGAGCGGCCGCCAGCGCTTTGACGCGATGTCCGCCTCCCAGCCGCGCCGGCGAAGCTCGCCCACCAGCATCGCGGTCGCCGAGAGGCTGACCGCAAGCATGATGACCCGCCGCAACAGCGACAGCTCAGGCGCCAGGGAGGAGACGGTGTGGATGGCGACGATGATTCCCAGTGCGGAGGCCGAGCGCCGGGCCCGGGCCGGGATGAGGCTCTGCGCTGCGGCGAAGAAGGCCGCCAGCATCCCGACGTGGAGGACCTGGGCGACGATCACCGGTCGCGGCTGGAGCCAGACCATGGCGGCGGTGAGGACCAGGAGCACGGCCGTGGCGAACGGGTGCCGGAGCACATCGACCACGGTCGAGATGCTGGGATCGCTGGCCCTCTCCGCTTCGAGCCGCTCGCGTCCCCGCCAGAGAGCGATGGTGAGGACCACCAGGAAGCCGAGGAGCAGCAGGACTCGGGTGCTCTGGCCACGGACGAAGTCCTTCAACGCGATGGCGTGGGTGCGGAGCGTCTGGATGATCTGCTGCTGGACCCTCTCCACCTGCGTGGGGCGGGCGAGCAGCTTCCAAAATGGGACGCTCTCCCCCTCGAGGAGCTGCTCGGCCTGGAGCGCCTCCGCCTCCTTGACGCTGGCCAGCGCGTCGGCGATGCGCATCCGGACGCTGGCCACTTGGTTCTGCGCCGTCAGCAGTTGACCCAGCTGAGTCCGCGCCTGTGCGGCCGCTGCATCGATGGAGGCTCGGAGCGCGGCGATGCGCTCCAGGACCGGAGGGGGAGCACCATCCTTGCGAGCCTGGGTCTCGGTGAGCGACCAGACCTCGTCCATGCGCCGGAGTTCTTGACTGTTCTCGTAGACGGCGCGGACGGCCGACTCGAAGCCCTCGTCCCACGTGGAGAGGGCGTCGTCCGCCCGCTGCAGCGCAGGGCGAACATCGCTGAGGTCCCGCTTGGGGGACAGTTGGCCCTTTCCGGTCAGTGGATCGATGCTCGACACCAGCGTGGGGAGCTCTTGCTGGACCTCCTCGATCAGCTGCCGGTCCGCGAGGGGCTTCCCCATCGACTTGAGGGCGCCGTCGGCCTTCTCGGCGGCGCGGAGGACTTCCGGGAGCACGATCGCCGCGGGCCCGGCATCGCGCACCTCGGGCACCGGGGCGGCTGTGGCAGCCGGCGAAGAATCCTCTGCCCCGAGCGGCCACTGGAGAAGCGCGGCGAGGAGAAGGAACCGCATCGGGGGCGGAGACTAGCGCCGTCTCGTCCTCCGGGCGCCAGACCTAGCGTGGGTGGCCGCGGGCGGAACGGGCCGCTCGAGGGCGAACGCTCACCTCGCGGGCGTCTCGGCCGGCTTCTTCGGCGCCGCCTGCACGGAGAGCGCCAGGGCCTCCGAGTAGACCGTGGTGATGGTGTCGCCGAGCTTCACGTTCGTCCATCGCTCGGGATGCTGCAATTGCACCTCGACCGTGTTTCCGCGGGAACCCTTGATCACTGCCGTCTTCTTCTTCAGGTCGATCGACTGGACCGTGCCGCTGACGGTCACGGTGCGAGCAATCACCCCTCCGGGCTTCTGACCTGGCGCAGTGCGATCAACAGCCACCGACTGGGTAGGCTGCGGAAGGGGCTTGCCGGGATCGGTTTCGGTCACGTCGATCGCCAGCGCTTCCTGGTACTGCACGATGACCTCGTCCCTCACCTTGACCTGGCCCAGGTTGCGGGCTTCCGGTCCCACGACCAGCTCTTGGCTCTTGCCGTCGGGAGTCTGCAACGTCACGTGGCGCGTGGACTGGTCGATGGCAGTCACCGTGGCGTGGACCGTCCTGATGTCTTTCGCCTTGTACGAGCCCTTCGAAGCCTTGGCCGGGGTGTCGCCGGCAAGCGCCGGGACGGCGAGTGCCAGGGCGGCAGCGAGAGCGACGGAATGAAGATGACGCATCGATGAACTCCTCCGTTGAATACGACGCGCGGCCAGGGGCGCCTTGGGTGGAACAGGCTCTGGGCAGGCTCCCCCCAAGCCACGGGAGCGACAAACGCTGACCGGACCCTAGCCCCGCTGGGGTCGCTTGCTGACATTTCGGGGCCGCCAGGTGCGAAGCTCTTCCCGACACGGGACATTTGTACAGGCATCCTCTCGCTGCGAACGGTCTCAGCGGGGAGGGAGCCCACAATGAGACCTAGGTCCCAGGATTCTCGGCGGGTCCGTTTCGAGTAGGGATACGTTGCCGGCGCGGCGTGGCGTCTCGCCCCCGGCGAGGCGAGTCGTCAGGAGCGGTGACCGATGAGGCACCTTCGGCATCCGGGTCATCTCGGGGTGGCGCTTGCGCTGGCGCTCGCGCCGGGGGCGAGGGCGGCGGAGAACCCCGCGGAGCCGGGCGAAGCCTGCGAGGACAGCGGCGCCTGCCGGGCGCGCTCCGGGAACGGATCCATCTGCCAGGCCGGACGATGCGAGCCCTACCGGGACGAGACCGACCTGTTCATCGCGGTTGGCCTGACCCAGAAGACGGCCGCGCACCCCAAGGCCTTCGAGCCGTTACTCGCCGTCCTCCCGGCCTTCGCCTACAACCCGACGGTCGGCTTCCTGTTCGGAGGTGTGGGGATCTTCGGCATCTACCTGGGGGATCCGACCACCACGACCATCTCCAGTGTGCAGGCGTTCGTACTGTTCACCACCAAGAAGCAGTTCATCACGCAGCTGAACAGCACGATCCTCACCGAGGGGAACACCTGGGAGTTCCAGGGCGACTGGCGCTTCATGATCTTCAACCAGGACACCTTCGGCCTGGGCACGG
Source organism: uncultured Myxococcaceae bacterium (assembly GCA_964507515.1). Classification (GTDB taxonomy): domain Bacteria; phylum Myxococcota; class Myxococcia; order Myxococcales; family Myxococcaceae; genus RPRB01. The sequence continues at coordinate 4,504 of CAZDSB010000165.1, read as the reverse complement.
GGCACACGCCGGTGAGCCAGGGCTTCACGATCGGCGGTTTCGGCACCACGGCCGAAGTCGAGGGTGCTCAGCCGATGGACATGAACCTGCTCCGCTTCCGTCAGAACGCGCTCCGGAAGGTCTGGGGCGCTCTCTACGTGGGACCGGGTTTGGCCTTTGATCGCTACTACGGCATCGAGGACCACCGGCTCGACCTGTCCGCGAACCCGCCCGTCGTCACCAGCCACTACGCGTACAGCACGATCGAAGGCTTCGGGACCAAGGCCTACAACACCAGCGGGCTGAGCCTGAACCTCCTCTACGACACGCGCGACTCGACCATCAACGCGTACCGCGGGGTCTACGCGAGCCTGTCGTACCAGTGGAACCCGACCTGGTTCGGGAGCAGCAAGGACAGCTCGCTGCTCTCCGCGGAGTTCCGGACGTACCTGGGGCTGTCGTCGGACGTACCCAGGAACGTGCTCGCCTTCTGGGTGGTGGCGCAGGGGCAGGTGAGCGGGGCGCTTCCGTACCTGGCTCTCCCGTCCATCGGGTGGGATGCCCGCAACCGCACTGGCCGGGGCTGGGTGCAGGGCCGCTTCCGGGGAACGGCCGAGGTCTACACCGAGGCGGAGTGGAGGTTCCGGATCACCGACAACGGGCTGCTCGGCGGCGTGGTCTTCGCCAACATGTCGACCTTCACCCGCCCCGCGGTGGACATCCCCGGCTACTCGGAGCCCGGTGAGTCCCTCTTCGCGCATCCACGGTTCGCCGGCGGGGTGGGACTCCGCATCATGCAGAACCGGCAGTCCCGGACCAACATCACCCTCGACCTCAGCGTGGCCTCCAATACGGTGGGGTTCTACTTCGGGGCGGGTGAGGCTTTCTGAGCGGCGGTCACCAGGCCCGGACTCCGCCACCAATACCCGGTTTGTTCTTGTATCTGTGAGGCGCGGCAGGAGGCTGCAGAGACGATTGAGACGCTGACCACGACTCGCTACCGAGGGGGTAGCCGTGCAGACCGACATCCTCGTCGTGGGTGCAGGCCCGGCCGGCTCGGCGGCGGCGGTGCAGCTGGGAAAGCTCGGAATCCGGGGTGCCCTGCTGGTGGATCGGGACCGGTTCCCACGGAACAAGACCTGTGGGTCGGGACTTTCCCCCGCGGCGCTGCAGCTGGCCGAGGCCCTGGGCATCGGCCCGGAGCTCCGGGCGCGCGCGAACCCCGTCTTGACGGTCCGTTTCGTCACTCCTGGCGGGGAAGAGCTGCGGGTTCCGGCGAACTCGGCGGCGGTCATTCTGCTCCGCAGGGAGTTCGACAACCTGCTGGTGGAGCGTGCTCGCTCGCTGGGGACGGTATTCCGCGAAGGCTTCCGGGTGACCGAGGCGCTCGAGGAGAACGGGCGGGTGGTCGGCGTGCGCGGGCTGGACGGGAGCGAGATTCGCGCGCGGTGGACGCTGTTCGCCGACGGGGCGCACACCCTCTTCACCCAGGATGGCCGCGAGCGGCGTCACATCGACACCTTGATGGGTTGGTGGGAGGGGCCCGGCTTCGAGCCGGGGCGTCTGGACATGGTCTTCGACCGCGAGCTGGCGCCGCTCTATGGCTGGCTGTTCCCCGAGACGCCGATTCGGGTGAACATCGGGATCTGCATCGATGCCCAGGACGAGTACGGGCGAAAGGTTCCCCGGAACCTGCAGGCAGTATTTGGCGGGTTTCTCCAGCGGCACTACGCCGAGCTGCTACGGGGGGCGCGCCAGCTCGGCGGATGGAAGGGCCACCCCATCGTCCACACCACGTGGATCGCCAACGTCGCCCGGCCCGGTGCGTTGCTCATCGGAGAGGCTGCGCGGCTGACCCACAACGGAACGGGCGAGGGGATCAGTCAGGCGATGCAGTCAGGGATCTTCGGTGCCGAAGCCGTGGCGCGAGTGGTTCGTGGTCAGGCCACCGAGGCCGCCTCGTGGCGGCAGTACCAGCGGTCGCTGCGGCGCCGCTTCACGGCGGGCTTCGTCGCCGGGCACGTGCTTCGCGACATCGTGGACTCGACGCTGCTCGACCGACTGGCGCGGACATACAACAGCGCCGCCTTCCAGCGGTCGATTCACTGGTTGATGGGAGCGGCGCTGACCGGGAGCACGTCCCAGGAAGTTCCGCCCGCCTACCTCCAGCCCCGGAGCGAGGCAGTGGAGCTGGCGGAAAAAAGTCGTGGATGACCGGAGCTACCTCCGGCAGCGATTGACGCGGTATGGAAGGGCCATGGGCCGTGCGTTTCGCGCCGGAGTCCTCGCCGTCCTGCTGGCCGGAAAGCTGGTTGCCGCCGAGAACGACTCCACCGCGCCCCGCAGGGGAGACGCCGCCAGGCAGGCCCTGCTCGCGCCCTTCAAGGGTGACTGGGACGAGATCCAGCGGCGCGGGGTACTCCGGGCGCTGGTCGTCTACAGCCGGACGCTCTTCTTCGTGGATCGGGGAAAGCAACGCGGCGCCACCTACGAGATCCTCAAGGCGCTCGAGGATGACGTGAACAAGCGCCTCAAGACGAAGGCGCTCCGGTTTCACGTGGTTTTCATCCCGGTGAGGCGAGACCAGCTCATCTCCTCGCTGCTGGAGGGACGGGGTGACATCGCAGCCGCCAACCTCCTCATCACTCCGGAGCGCAGCCAGGTCGTGGACTTCACCGTCCCGGTGTTCGAGGACGTGAGCGAGCTGGTGGTCACCGGGCCGTCGGGGCCGAGCATCTCGAGCGTGGACCAGCTGTCCGGACAGGCGGTCCACGTCCGGCAGTCGTCGAGCTACCGGGAGCACCTCGAGGCGCTCAACCGCCGGCTGCTCGAGCAAGGCAAGCAGCCGGTGAAGCTGGTTCCGGTCCCCGAGGAACTGGAGGACGACGACGTGCTGGAGATGGTGAACGCCGGTCTCATCCCCACCACCGTCTGCGACGAGTTCCATGCAACCTTCTGGAAGCGGCTCTACAAGCAGCTGTCGTTCGACCCGGCGGTTGCGGTGAGCAGCGGCGGATCCGCCGCCTGGATGATCCGGAAGGACAGCCCGCAGCTGAAGGCGATCACGGACTCCTTCATCCGAAGGCACCGGAAGGGAACTGCGTTCGGGAACGCGCTGCTCCGGCGCTACCAGGGAAACCCGTCCTCGGTACTCCCCGCCACCTCGGGAAGGGAGCTTCGGAAATTCGAGCAGACGGTCGAGCTCTTCCGGAAGTACGGGCAGAGGTACGACGTCGACTACCTCCTGGTGATGGCGCAGGCTTACCAAGAGTCCCGGCTCGACCAGCGCGCCACGAGCCACGTCGGTGCCATCGGCGTCATGCAGCTCATGCCGGCGACGGGAGCGCAGATGAAGGTCGGCGACATCCGGGAGCTGGAGCCGAACATCCACGGCGGCGTGAAGTACCTCCGCCACGTGGAGGACAGCTACTTCGACGAACCGGGGCTCGACCCGCTGGTGAAGGCGCTCTTCGCCTTTGCCTCGTACAACGCCGGTCCGAATCGCATCCAGTCGCTGCGAAAAGAAGCTGCCAGGCGCGGGCTGGACCCCAACCGCTGGTTCAAGAACGTGGAGTACGTGGCGGCTAACCGGATCGGCCAGGAGACCGTCACCTACGTCTCGAACATCTTCAAGTACTACGTTGCCTACCAGCTGGTCGCGGCGGCGCAGCAGGACCGCGCGACAGCGCGCCAGCCATTCGAGACCACCAAGCCCTGACCCATCGAGCGCGCGTTCCGCGCCGGTGAGCCCTGGTGAGCGGCAACTGCGTCCTCCCCCGCATCCGATCCACCACCAGGTCCGTGCCAGCACGCCCGAGACGGATCCGAGGGACGCTGCCGGCCGATGAGTCGGGCGGGCTTGAACGCTTGGGTCACTCCGGAAGGCATGGACGCCGGAGGGTGCAAAGGCGATAAACCTGGAGTTGTTGTGAGGGAGGGGAGGGCAAGACGGTGTCTCGCTCTGGAGATCGGTGGAGCTGTGCGTTCTCCCGGCTCCGTCCCGGGGCGGCGGGCTTGCTCCCGGGGCTGATCCTCGCGCTGCTCCTGTCTGCCTCCCCCACGCGCGCTTCCGACAGCGACCCGAAGCTCGCAGCCGAAGTCGCCGAGCCTCGACGTGAGCTCGCCGGCCACAACTTCATCCCCAGCCGGTTCGCGGACGACCCGTTCGTCTCCACCTACGTGGCGTCCGAGACGGGGGTCGGACACGGGTCGGCCCCCGGACGAACCTTCGACCTCAACGGCAAGCCGCTGGGGATGAGCACCTACGAGGTCACTGCATTCGCCCAGTACCTGGACTACCAATATGCCCTCCTCGATTGCTGGGCCATTCGCCTCTCGCTGCGCGCCATCGCCGACACCGGCACCAACGCCACCGGCTTCGCAGGAGTGGGCGCCACGCTGACAGTCAACCCGACACTGGGAACGACGGTCAGCTTCAAGGTGGGCGACCGGCTCCGGCTCGGGGGCATGCTCGAGCTGGGGTTCGGTCCGGCGCTGTTCCTCAACCTCGTCGAGTCGGTCGTCG
>CAZDSB010000164.1:0-8232 GCA_964507515.1 uncultured Myxococcaceae bacterium | reverse complement strand
CGTGGAGCACTGCTGCTGGGGCGGCGGGAACACCGGGGCGGACGTCGGCTCGGTCACCATCAGCAGCATCACGGCGGACCGGGTGAAGGGGACCTTCACCGCCACGCTTCAGCCGGTGCCGGGCAAGCCGGCCACGACGCCACTGACCGTGACCGAAGGAAGCTTCGACGTCGGCTTCATTCACTGAGCATCACGGGACCTGGTCGCAGACGTACAGCCCGGATCGCTCGCCCTGTGAGACCAGGTAGACCACCTTGCTCCCCTGCGGATCGGCGAAGAGCGCCGGCAGGAGAATTCGCTCCTCGAGAGTGACCCGGACATTGGTCTTGAGATTCAGGACTGCGACGTCGTAGGTGTCCGCGTCGGTGCGGGCGTAGGTGACGAGCATCCGGTTCCCCGCCTCGCTCGGGCGAAAGCCGAAGATGCCCTCGAGGATGGGCGCCGGCTTCCCTTCGGGCACGGCGGGGTCGAGCCGCTCCAGGGAGCACGCCCGGGCCTCGCGGATGCATTCCGACCGGAAGTACAGCGCGCCGCCCGGGCCGAAGTCGTAGCCGTAGACGTTCGCCATCACCGCGGCGCCGGACGGCTTGCCGCGCGGGTAGAGCCACAGGTCCACCGAGGGCAGCGGCTGGAAGACGCGCAGGTTGAAGGCCAGGTACCGGTTGTCCGGGCTCCAGACCCAGGTCGTGACCCGCTTGCCGAGCTCGACCGGTGCTCCATCGGGGAGGGGCGCGTAGGTGAGTCGGCCCCACCTCTGCTGCTCGTCGTAATTGGCGAGCGCGGCGACCGCCTTGCCGTCGGGAGCGAAGGAGAAGTCACCCACCCTCTGGGCGACGGTGCGGCCCGTTCCGCCGGAGGCCGGTCCGACGACGAGGTTTCCGATGGACGAGGCCTTCTCTCGCTCGATGCGGGCCAGGAGCGCGCCGTCGGACGAGAACGCGAAGGGCCCGGTCCCGGTGACCAGGCGTACCGGCTTGCCGTCCGGCAGTGACGCGACCCAGAGGTCCCGTCCGTCCTTCACCACGGCGCTCTTCACCGCGAAGGCGACGCGCTTGCCGTCCGGGGAGAGGATCCAGTCACCGACCGAGTCGCCGAGGCGGAGCGGGGGGCGGGTCCCCTCGACGGGGGCGCGCTCGAGGGCGCCGCCGGCCCCGGCGCGGTGGTGGACGAGCAGGAGCGTGCCGTCGGGGGTGAACTGCGCGGTGGAGACGTCGGTGGCCACGGCGCGGGAGACGCTGCCCGGCTCGAGCGCCGCGACGCGGAGGACGCCCCCGTCGACGAACGCGAACCACTTCCCGGTGGGGCTGACGGAGACGAAGGAGACCGCGCGGCCGCGCACCTCGGGCTCGCCGCTGGTGCCGAGCTGGAAGGTGTGGAGCGCGCCGGACTCGGCGGCGGTGTTGAAGGCGTCGACGAAGAGGAGCCAGCTCGAGTCGGGGCTGAAGAGGACGCTGCCCGGCCGGTTGGAGACGCCCTGCCCGACGAAGCGGACGACTCCGTCCTTCAGCGAGGCGACGCCGAGCTCGCCGAGCGCCATGAGCGGCGACACGCCCTGGATGGGGGGCCGCTTCGGATTCCGGAGGAAGGTGGCGTAGGCGCCGTCCTTGGTGAGCTTGAGGTCGGCGACGGGGCCGGCGGCGAGCCGCTTGCCGAGGCCGCCCACGAGCGGCTTCTCGGCCTGGGCCGGCTGGCCTCCGCCCTTGCTGCAGCCGGCGGCGACGGCGACGGTGCAGGCGAGCGCGACGAGCCCTGGTATTCCCCGCCTGGGCGCCCTCACCGGCCCACCGCCGCCTGGTCCGCAGCCCCGGACTCCCCCGTCCACCCGGAGAGTCCCGACGACGTCTCAGAGACCTCGATCCACCCCGAAAGGGCGGCGCGGGCGCGGGCGGCGTGCGCCTCGCGGCGTCCGGACTTCGGGACCCGGCCCGGGAGCGGCGGGAAGAGACCGAACGTCACGTTGGAGGGTTGGTACTCGCTGCCCTGCGGGTGCGCCGCCCCCGTCAGGTGCCGGTAGAGCGCCCCCAGCGCCGTCTCCCCCGGCGGCGGCACGAACGCCCGCCCCTGCCGGCGCGCCGACACCCCCAGCGCGACCAGGTACCCCGACGCCGCCGACTCCACGTACCCCTCCACCCCCGAGATCTGCCCCGCGAACCACACCCGCGGCTCCACCGCGAGCGACAGGTCCGGCCCCAGCAGCCGCGGGGCATCGATGAAGGTGTTCCGGTGAATCTGACCCATCCGGAGGAACTCGGCCGCCCCGAGGCCGGGGAGCATCCGGAACACCCGCCGCTGCTCCGGCCACGTCAGGCGCGTCTGGAACCCGACCAGGTTGTACGCCGTCCCGCCCACGTCCTCCTGCCGCAGCTGGACCACCGCGTAGGCCCGCCGCCCGGTGCGCGGATCGACGAGCCCCACCGGCTTCATCGGCCCGTGCGCGAGCGTCTCCTCGCCACGCTCGGCCATCACCTCGATCGGCAGACAGCCCTCGAAGTACCGCGGCTCCTCGAAGGCGTGCGGCGCCACCTTCTCGGCGGCGAGCAGCTCGCGGACGAAGGCCCGGTACTGGGCCTCGTCCAGGGGCAGGTTCAGGTAGTCGGCCCCGTCCCCCCGGCCCCACCGGCTGGCCCGGAAGGCGGCCGCCTCGTCCACCGAGTCAGCCGCGACGATGGGAGCGATGGAGTCGTAGAAGTAGAGCTTGTCCCCGGTCCAGCGGGACAGCGCGCGGGTGAGCGCGTCGGACGTGAGCGGGCCCGTCGCCACCACCACGTCGCCCGCGGGGAGCGTCTGGATCTCACCGGGCACGCGCTCGAGTCCCGGCGCTTCGGCGAGCGCTCGCTCCACCCCTGCAGAGAACCGCTCCCGGTCGACCGCCAGCGCCTCGCCGGCCGGCACCCGGCAGCGGTCCGCCTGGCCGAGGATGACCGACCCGAGCCGCCGCAGCTCCGCGTGCAGCAGGCCGATCGGCGTGTCCGGACTGTCCGACCGGAAGCTGTTGCTGCAGACCAGCTCGGCCGGGGCGTCCGTCCGGTGGGCCGGGCTTCGGCGCTGCGGCTTCATCTCGCACAGCCGCACGGGGATGCCGCGCCGCGCGAGCTGCACCGCACACTCGCTCCCTGCGAGCCCCGCGCCGATGACCGTGACCGGTTCCATGCCTGCTCTCCTGACCCAGGTGACCGCCCCGCTGCAACCCCCGCCGGGGGGTTTCCCCCCGCACGGCCCGCCTTACCTTGGCCCGCAATGGACCGTTCCGCCGATTTCGACGAGCTGCGCCGCAGCCTGAGGGAGCGCCGCCGGGTGCTCCTCGAGACCCGGGAATACCAGCAGGGAGAGCTGCGGGCGCTCCAGTCCCAGGACCGCGACCCCGAGTATGAGGAGGGGGCGCAGGTGAAGGTCGCCGACGACGTGCTCACCAGCCTGTCCGAGACCGCCCGGCGCGAGGTGATGCAGATCGATGCCGCGATCGGCCGGATGGACGAGGGCGCGTACGGGACCTGCGTGGACTGCGGCCAGGAGATTCCCGCCGACCGGCTGCGCGCCCTCCCCTTCACCCTGCGCTGCCAGGAGGACGAGGAGCAGCGGGAGAGGAACCTCCGGGGAAACTCGCCCCGACCCTCCCTGTAGGGGACGCCGGCGCGCCTTACCCCTCGGTGCCCTCGCCCTTCTGGAGCACCACGAAGCGGTAGTTCTCCAGCTCCGCCTGCCCGGCCGTGTAGAGGACCGTGAGCAGCAGGTCGTAGGGAATCTTCCGGTCGCCGATGACCGAGAGCTCCTTGCTGAACGGCGCCGAGGGATTCCGCGCTGCGATGAGCTTGAGCTTCTCCACCTCGCGGCGGAGCGCCTGGTCGAGCGGCTTCACCAGCCGGCCGTCGAGGAGACCCGGCGGCACCTGGCCGTTCTGCAGGGTCACCACCACCCGGTCGCCGACCAGGATGTCCTTCGGCGTGATGGTCACCGCCACGGTGTCCTTCGGAACGGCGCGGGTGCTGGAGATGGGCGGCTTGATGTCCTCGCTCTGGGTCAGCGAGATCGCCGAGGCAGCGTAGGACTTGAGCAGGAAGACCAGGATGATGGTCATCATGTCCATCATCGCGGTGATGTTGAGCTCGCGGATCTCGCCGGCGGCCTCGCGCTCCTTGCGCTTCTTTCGCGCCAGCGCCTTGCGGAACATCAGCCGCTGCAGCGTCTCGTCGTCCATCTCCGGGGCCCGGGGGGCGGACGCCGGCATCACATGGCTCCCAGGGTGACGTCGGTGAAGAGCAGCTTCCGTTCCCTGCCAGGCGTCTCGCGGATGGCGTCCATGGTCTGGACCAGGACCTCGTAGGGGATGTCGCCTTCCGCGCCGACGATCACCTTCGTCTCGGACGGGAACTCCTTCTTCACGTTCACCATCGACTCGGTGAGCGCGGTGTAATCGAAGGCCCCGTCTCCCTTCTTCGGGATCGACGGCGGAGCCTCTGCGGGATTGGGCTGGCCCTGCTGCTGCCCGAGCACGCCACCGGTGGCGGCGACGTAGAACCCCTTCTTGGAGATGAGCACGGTGAGGAGCAGCTTCGGCTTGTCGCCCTCATCGGTGACCTGGGTCGTCGGCCCGCCGTAGTTCGGCGCGTTCACGTTCACGATACCGAACGCCGACAGGCCAGTGATCGACAGGAGCATGAACATGATCAGGTTCATGAGGATGTCGAGGTAGGGGACGATGTTGAGCTCTTGGCCCTCCTCGTGGCCACGAACCCTGAGCTTGCGCTTGCTGTAGAAGAACGCCATGTGGCGCTTATCCTCGGCGGTGCGGGGCTAGGCCGAGCGCTCGAAGTCCATCGCCGAGGTCTCACCGGCCTGGCGACGCGACAGGAGGTTCTCCAGCTTCAGGGCGCTCAGCTCCACCGTCTCCACCATCTTCTTCGAGTACGCGGTCAGGAAGAGGTGGGCGATGATGCAGGACACCGCGATCCCGAGGCCGAAGGCGGTGTTGTTCATCGCCTCCGAGATGCCGTTCGACAGGATGGCCTGCTTCTGATCCGCGGGCACATTGCCCAGCGACTGGAAGGTGGTGATGAGGCCGCTGATGGTGCCGAGGAGGCCCACCAGGGTCGCGATGTTGGCGAGGGACCAGAGCCAGGGGATGCGTGACTGGATGGACGGGGTGTACTCGAGGATGGCCTCCTCCATGCTCTTGGCCACCTCCATCTCGCCCCGGTTGGCGCGGGTGAGCCCGGCGCGGATGACGCGAGCGAGCGGGGAGTTGGGAGCAGCGCCGCAGAGCTTCACCGCGCGATCGACGTTGCCGGTCAGCACCAGCTTGGTGATCTGCTCCATGAAGGGCTCGGCGTTCAGGTTGTAGCGGAACATCAGCGTGACGACGCGCTCGACCACGACCGCGATCGCGCACGCCATCCAGAAGATGTTCACGTACATGAACGGTCCGCCCTCCTTGAAGAAGCGGACGATCGAGTCCACCGCGCCGCCCCTCGGGCCGGGCGCGGCGGCGAGGACGACCTCCAACAGGTGGCTCACGGACGTGCTCATCACGGGGGCGAATCCTTTCTTCGGCGCGCTCGAGACTGGCTCTGGAAGGGAGCGCCCCGCGACGTTCGGGGGCGCGACGGGCCGGTGCTTCACGTCGAAGACACCGAGCAACATCGTCCCTTTGCGCCCCCGGGGGTGTCAAGAACGGCACATCCCGCCTGGGGCGCTCGCACTCGGGTGGCTGCCGAGGGTCGCGCGCCGGGTGTCGCACCGCCGCGCAGATCCGCGGACCTCAGCCGCGCCGACGTCGGCGCGCCCGTCGCACTGTCCCGGGGTCCCGCCCCTCCGGCGTCCACCGGCCTGGGAACCGTGCAGCGTCACCGCGCCCTCGAGGCCCGAAGTGACATCCCTGGCCCGATTCCTCGCTGATCCCCAAGGCCGGTGGTGCTCTGCGCGTGGCACCGGGTTGCGTGACGCGGGCCGATCCCGCCGCGGGCCCCTGAGTCGGCTGCCGGGTCGGGAACCGAGCGACAGCGGCGGCCGGGCGAGCTCTCGGCCACTCCTGGCAACGGGAGAGCCGAAGCACGTGCCGGTGCGAAGCGTCCCGGGGCGCGGCGGCCCGGACGGCCGTCACGGGCCGCGACGGCCGAGACGCCCACACCGCGCGAGCTCGACCGCCGCTCGCTCAGGCCGCGCTGGGCGGCGCCACTGGACCACCCTCGTCCACCGAGCGCGTGTAACCGCACTCCTTGTTCGGGCAGACGATGCGGGCTCCGTCGCGCTTGCTGTACTTCTGGAGCAGGTAGGGCGAGCTGCACTGCGGGCATGTCTCGGGCAGCGGCCGGTCCCACGCCGCGAAGGTGCAGTCCGGATACCGGTTGCAGCCGAAGAAGACCTTCCCCCGCCGGCTCCGGCGCTCGGTCAGGTAGCCCACCTTGCACGTCGGACAGGCGACGCCGATGGACAGAGGCTTGCTGCTCTTGCACTCCGGGTACCCCGAGCACGCCATGAAGCGACCGAAGCGCCCGCGCTTGATGACCATCGGCCGGCCGCACTTCTCGCAGGTCTCGTTGGTGGTCTCCTCCTCGACCGGGATGACCTTGCCATCGACCTCCTTGAAGTCCTTCGTGTTCTTGCAGTCGGGATAGCCGGTGCAGGCGAGGAAGCGCCCCATCTTCCCCCACTTGATGGCCATCATCTTTCCGCACTTCTCGCAGTTGACGTCCGTCGGGATCTCCTCCCGCTTGACGTCGCGCATCTCCTGCTCGGCCTTGGCCAGCGTGGCCTGGAAGGGGCCGTAGAAATCCCGCAGCACGCGGCGCCAGTCGACGTCGCCCTCGGAGATCTGGTCGAGCTGCTCCTCCATCCCCGCGGTGAAGGTGACGTCCATCTCCGAGGGGAAGTGCTTCACCAGCTCCTCGGTCGTGATCTTCCCGAGCTCGGTGGGATGGAACCGTCCCTCGATCTTCTCCACGTACTTCTTGTCCTGGATGACCGAGAGGATCGACGCGTAGGTCGACGGCCGGCCGATGCCGTCCTCCTCCAGCTCCTTGACCAGCGAGGCTTCGGTGAACCGCGGCGGCGGCTGGGTGAAGTGCTGCTCCGAGACGAGCCCCTGGCCGACCAGCTTCAGCCGGTCCCCCTCGGCGAGCTCGGGCAGCTGGACGTTGCCCTCGTCGGTCCGGGCCTCGTCACCCTCCTTCTGCTTGTCCGACTCCTCGTCGGTGGTCGGCGCCATCCCGTACACCGCCAGGTAGCCGGCGAACTTGAGGATCGACCCCGCGGCACGGAACGTCGCCCGGCCCGCGGAGACCTCCACCGTCGTCTGGTCGTAGATCGCGGGCTTCATCTGACACGCCACGAAGCGGTTCCAGATGAGCTCGTAGAGGCGCGCCATGTCCGGCTCGAGGAACGGCCGCACGCGGTCGGGCGTCCACTCCATCGACACCGGGCGGATGGCCTCGTGCGCGTCCTGGGCGCTCTTCCGGCTCTTGTACACCATCGGCTCGTCGGGCAGCGCCTCCTTCCCGTAGGTGTCGGCGATGAACGCGCGCGCGGCCTTCACTGCGTCGTCGGAGAGCCGCACGGAGTCCGTGCGCATGTAGGTGATGAGCGCGGTCTGCCCCTCGTCACCGAGCTCCACGCCCTCGTAGAGGCGCTGGGCGAGGGTCATCGTCTTCTTTGCGGTGAAGTGGAGACGATTCGCCGCCTCCTGCTGGAGCTTGCTGGTGATGAACGGCGCGGGCGCATTCCGGCGGCGCTCGCGACGCTCCACCGTCTCCACCCGGTAGTCGGCCTTGCGCAGCTCCTCCAGCAGCGCATCCGCGGTCGCCTTGTCGGAGACCTCGGCCTTCTTTCCGTCCAGCTTCGCGAGCCGTGCACGGAACGGAGGCGGCGACTTGCCCTCGAGCTCGGCCTCCAGCGTCCAGTACTCCACCGGGACGAACGCCTTGATCTCGCGCTCTCGCTCGACGATCAGACGCACCGCGACCGACTGCACCCGGCCCGCGGAGAGCCCCCGCCGCACCTTCTTCCAGAGGAGCGGGCTGATCTGGTAGCCCACGAGGCGATCGAGGATCCGCCGCGTCTGCTGCGAGTCGTACATCTTCCGATCGAGCGCGAGCGGGTGGGCGATGGCCTCCTGGATCGCCTTCTTGGTGATCTCGTTGAACAGCACCCGGACCGCGTTGGGGTGCCGGAGCTCCTCGCTCAGATGCCAGGCGATCGCCTCGCCTTCGCGATCGGGGTCGGTGGCGAGGAACACCCGCT
>CAZDSB010000163.1:0-2796 GCA_964507515.1 uncultured Myxococcaceae bacterium | reverse complement strand
CCGCTCGTCGTCATGTCCGACGGCACGGTGCACCGAAGGCCGACGAAGCAGGAGCTGGGACGCGCTCTCGGGCTCGTGGCGGGGAGCCTTCGCACCGAGCCCTACGACGTCGCGATCGTCGGCGCCGGTCCAGCCGGACTCGCGACCGCCGTGTACGGAGCCTCCGAGGGACTCTCGATCCTGGTGCTCGAGCAAACGACCTTCGGCGGACAGGCCGGGGCCAGCGCGCGGATCGAGAACTACCTGGGGTTTCCCAGCGGCGTTCCGGGACAGGCGCTCATGGGACGCGCCTTCGCCCAGGCCCAGAAGTTCGGAGCCGAGTTCAGCCTCTCGACCGAGGTGAAACGCCTGGACTGCGTCTCGGAGCGCTCCGGTCCCGATCCGGTGCTCGTCCTCCACCTCTCCGACGGTCGCCAGGTCCGGGCGCGGGCGGTGGTCGTCGCGACCGGCGCGCGCTATCGCCGTCCTGAGATTCCCAGCCTGCCCCAGTTCGAGGGCCGCGGCGTGTCGTACTGGGCTTCACCGGCCGAGGCTCGGTTGTGCCGCGGTGAGGACGTCGCGTTGATCGGCGGAGGAAACTCGGCGGGACAGGCGGCGGTGTTCCTGTCCGGTCACGCGCGCAACGTGACCATGGTCGTCCGCGGGCCGAGCCTCTCCGACACCATGTCCCGGTACTTGATCGACCGGATCTCGTCGACGTCCAACATCACCGTGCTGTGCGAGACCGAGATCGTCCAGCTCTCCGGTGCGCCGGACCAGGGCTTGCAGAGCGTGCGATGGCGTCATCGCCGGAGCCGAGCCGAGGAGGATCGCGCCATCTCTCACCTCTTCGTCTTCACCGGGGCCGATCCATCCGCATCCTGGCTGGAAGGCTGCGGCGTCCCCCTGGACGAGAAGGGGTTCATCCGGACCGGGACCAACGCCGGCGTGATCGGGCGCCCACCCTCACCCATGGCGACCAGGATCGAGGGGATCTTCGCGGTGGGCGACGTCCGGTCCGGCTCCGTCAAGCGAGTCGGGGCGGCGATCGGAGAGGGCGCGGCCGTGGTCGCCCAGCTCCACGCCTTCCTCGGTCATCGGGGGCCTGCCGCGGATCGGCCGAGCGCACAGGTTTCGCGCTGAGCGGCCGGCGACTCATTGCGATCGGTCGTCAGGGGAAGCGAGGAACGATCAATCAGGGTGGTTCCGGCCATCAGTCCTGCGGCTCTTTTCGCGCCTTGCTCGGCTGGACACGCTTCGGCTCCCCCCGCTGCTTCGGGAAGTGAGGAGGCCACGGCGCGTCGCCCAGGCCCTGCGCCTCGTCGCGCGCGGCGAGCTCCAGCAGCGGTTCGAGCGAGAAGGCCCGGTCGTCGATCCCCGCACCTACGTCGCCGAGCCTCTCGAAGCGCTCGGGCACGGTGGCGATGGTGAGGTCTCCCGGCTCGACGGTCTCCATCTCCGTCCAGGTGACGGGACAGCTCACCTTCCCCTCGGGGTTCGCTCGTACCGAGTAGGCCGAGGCGATGGTCCGGTCGCGCGCGTTCTGGTTGTAGTCGAGGAACACCCGCGTCCCGCGCTCCTCCTTCCACCATTTGCTGGTGGCCAGGTCCGGCAGGCGCCGCTCGACCTCCCGCGCGAGCGCAAGCGCGGCGCGCCGCACCTCGAGGAAATCCCAGCGGGGCTCGATCCGGACGTACACGTGGACACCGCGCGAGCCGGATGTCTTGGGCCAACCGATCAGCCCGACGCCCTCGAGCACCGACCTCACCTCGAGGGCGATGCGGCGGACGGTGGAGAACTCGACGCCCGGTTGCGGATCCAGATCGACGCGGAGCTCGTCAGGATGGTCCACGTCGCTCCGGCGCACCGCCCAGGGGTTGAGGTCGAGACAGCCGAGGTTCGCCGCCCAGACGACGTGCGCCACGTCCACCGGACAGAGCTCCTGCGCGCTCCGGCCGCTCGGAAAGGTCACCGTCACCGTCTCCAGCCACTCGGGCAGCGGAGCCGGCACCCGCTTCTGGTAGAAAAATTCCCCACCCGCCCCATCGGGATAGCGCTTGAGGACAGTGGGCCGCTCACGCACCCCACGGAGGGCGCCCGCCCCCACGGCCAGGTAGTAGCGGACCAGGTCCAGCTTGGTCTCTCCCCGCGCAGAGAAGAACACCTTGTCGGGGTTCGAGATGCGGACCTTCCGGCCGTCGACCTCGACCTCGGTGTGCACAGTGGCCACGGTTTCTCCCGCCAGGTGTGTTAACGCTCGGGTGCGATGAGACTGGGGAAGTACCAGCTGCTCCGGAAGCTCGCCACGGGCGGGATGGCCGAGGTGTTCCTCGCCAAGACCGACGGGCCGATGGGCTTCGAGAAGCTCCTTGTCATCAAGCGCATCCTGCCGCACCTCGCCGAAGACCCACAGTTCGTGGACATGTTTCTTGCCGAGGCAAAGCTGGCCGCGCAGCTGAATCATCCGAACCTGGTGCAGCTGTTCGATTTCGGCGAGGCCGAGGGCAGCTACTTCATCGCCATGGAGTACATCGACGGGCCCACGCTCCGTCTGCTCCTCTCTCGCGCACGCGACCTCCGGACGCCGATCACGCTCGGCCTCGCGGCGCGGATCGTCTCCTCGGCGGCGGAGGGGCTGGCCTACGCGCACGACTTTCGCGACCACGTGACCGACGAGCCGCTGCACCTCGTCCATCGCGACGTCAGCCCCGACAACATCCTCGTCAGCCGCAGCGGCGGGGTGAAGCTCGTGGACTTCGGCATCGCCAAGGCACGCGGCCAGAACCACCACACCCAGGCCGGGACGGTGAAGGGCAA
>CAZDSB010000162.1:0-3106 GCA_964507515.1 uncultured Myxococcaceae bacterium | reverse complement strand
GAGATGGCCATCCCGACCTTCGCCGACATCTGCATCGTCGACCTGATGGACGAGGCGGGGCAGTTCCGGCGGGTGGAGGTGGCCGGACGCGTCGAGGAGGACATCCTCGAGGGCTTCCGTCGCCTGCGTCCCCGGACGGATCCGGAGTCCCCGGTGATGGAGGCGCTCCGGACGCGGCGCTCGGTCCTGCGCGAGCGGCTGCCAGCCGCGGTGAAGCTGGAGATGGCGGGTCAGACCGAGCATCTCCGCCTCTTCGAGCGGATCAGCCCCACCTCGCTGGTGTGCGCGCCGCTCTCCGCGCGTGGCCGCACCCTGGGGGTCATCAGCTTCCTCACCATCCGCAGCGGGCGGCGGTTCGAGCGGCTGGACCTGGGTCTGGTGGAGGAGCTCGCACGGCGGGCCGCACTGGCGATGGACAACGCCGTGCTCTACCAGCGCGCCGAGGACGCGAACCGGGCCAAGGACGAGTTCCTGGCCACGGTGAGCCACGAGCTCCGGACGCCGCTCGCCTCCATCCTCGGATGGGTCCGGTTGCTCCGTCGCGGCGGCCTGACGCAGGAGAAGCAGGGCCGGGCGCTCGAGACGCTCGAGCGCAACGCGCGAGCGCAGACGAGGCTGGTGGAGGACCTGCTGGACGTGAGCCGCATCGTCTCGGGAAAGACGCGGCTCAACGTCGAGACCGCGGACCTGGCGCGCATCGTGGAGTCGGCGACCGAGTCGATCCGCCCCGCGGCCGACACCCGGGGCGTGGAGCTGCTGGCCTCGGTGCAGCCCTGCACCCTCGCCGGTGACCCGGAGCGGCTCCATCAGGTCCTGTGGAACCTGCTCTCCAACGCGGTGAAGTTCACGCCCCGCGGAGGACGGGTCTCGGTCTCGATGGAGGTGGGCGAGCCGACGGCGACCGTCACCGTGAGCGACACCGGCCAGGGCATCCGTTCCGATTTCCTGCCCCACGTCTTCGAGCGCTTCCGCCAGGCCGATGCCTCGGCGACGCGCGTGCACGGAGGGCTCGGGCTCGGGCTGGCCATCGTGCGGCACCTGGTGGAGCTGCACGGAGGAACGGTCAGCGTCACCAGCCCCGGCGAGGGGCAGGGCGCGACCTTCACGGTGCGCCTCCCGCTCGCCGCCACCGCCGGGCTGGAGCGTCCAGCCGACGAGGCGCCGGTCCAGCGGATCAGCCTCGCCGGGCTGCGGCTGGTGGTGGTGGACGACGAGCCCGACACGCGGGAGATGGTGGCCTCGACCCTGGAGGCGCACGGCGCGGAGGTGGTGCCGATCGGCGATGCCGAGGAGGCGCTGCGCTGGCTCGCGTCCAACACTGCCGATCTCCTCGTCTCCGACGTGGCGATGCCACAGATGGACGGCTGCGCGCTGATTCGCGAGATCCGCCGCGCCGGCTCGGCCGGCTCGCGTGGCATCCCCGCCGTCGCCCTGACTGCCTACGCGCGCCCCGAGGATCGCCGGCGCGCGCTGGATGCGGGCTTCCAGGATTACTTGACGAAACCTGTGGAGCCGGAACTGCTCGTCGCGCGGGTCGCCGCGCTGGCGAGGCCTCGCGCGGCGGCCTGAACCTTCCCCGGCCCGCGACTCCAAGGGGTTACGTCACCTGCGCGCACCGGGCCTCCCCCGACGAGAAAGGCGGCCGCGGAGGAACCGGGATTCCCGTCAGCGGGTCGCAATACCATCTTCCCCGGGTACCCCCAGGTGGAGACGTCCGTGTTCAGCAGCGATCCCGCACCGCCGGACGCCGCGGAGACGCACTCGCGCGCGCTCTGGCGGACGTTGCTCGAGGCAACCGGAGACGGCGTGCTGGTGGTGGGCGCGCACGGCGCCGTGCTGGTGACGAACCCCGCCTTCGGCCGCCTGTTCAATCTGCGCCCGGAAGCCAGCGCGCTGGCGGGGTTGCCGTTCGCGGCGGTCTGCGAGCGCCTCGCCGACGGATTCGCCGATTCCACGCACTTCGTGGGCCGGGCCGCCGAGCTGCACGGTCATCACGGACCCATCGCCGGCGAGCTGTGGACGATGAGCGACGGCCGGATCCTCGAGTCGGACGTGCTGCCCGTCGTGGTGGAGGGAATGCGAACGGAGCAACTGTGGCTGTGGCGGGACGTCACGGAGCGGGCCCGGCTCCGAGCAGGTGAGGTCCACGGGCATGCGCCGGAGACGAACCTCTCGTACCTCGACGAGCTCACCGGCCTTCACAACCGGCGCGGGTTCCTCCGCTTCGCCCGGGCGCAGCTCGACGCCGGGGTGCTCGCGCGACGGCCGATGCTCCTCATCTTCGTGGACGTGGACGGTCTGAAGTACATCAACGACAAGCTGGGTCACTCCGCCGGAGACCGGGCGCTCGTCGACACCGCGACGGTGCTGAAGTCCACCTTCCGCGAGCGGGACATCGTGGCCCGTCTGGGAGGCGACGAGTTCGTGGTGCTGGTCACGGACTCGTCGGCGGTCCGGGAGGTAGATCTCCTTGCCCGTCTCGCCGGGCGGCTGGATGCGCTGAACGCGCGGGCGAGCCGGGAGTTCCAGCTGTCCTTCAGCACCGGGGTGGCTGCGTTCGATCCGGCGGCGCCGGACACGCTGGAGGAGCTGCTCGCCGAGGCGGACAGCAGGATGTACCTCGACAAGCGCCGGCGGAAGGACGCCGCGGCACACTGAGGGCTGAGGCGCCTTCGGCGAGATCGCGGCGGGGCTCGAGTCCCTGCGGCTCGGACCCCGGCGAGATGGCTCGAGTCGAGGGACGCGGTTCCGGAGCTGCCCCTGGGCGACGCAGTGACCGCTGCGGACCGCTCGCCGTTCTGGTTCCGACCGGCCTGCGCGATCCCGGCGCTCAGCGGGGTCCGCTGATCCAGGAAACACGCGGGCGCGCGAAGCCGAATCATCTTGGAACGCTCGTCTGCTTCCTCGCCGTCAACTCGCCGGCCGAAACGTTCCCTGCGGTTTCCGTCCGGGCGTGTGAGAACCTCTTGGAACGGTCCCCGGCGCCCGATGGCGTGCGGCCTTCCCTCGACCCGTTCCATCAGGTTTCGCATCCGCCGTTCAGCGTCAGTTTGGAACGGTCGCACCGTGCCGAAAGGACCCTGGAAGCGACGAAGGGAACCCCGAT
>CAZDSB010000161.1:0-5014 GCA_964507515.1 uncultured Myxococcaceae bacterium | reverse complement strand
GGGGTAGGGCGACCACTCGAGCACCAGCCCCGAGCGTGACCGCGGCGTCTTCGGGACCAGGGAGCGGATTCCGTCCGGAGCACCACCGCGCTCGTGAATACCGGAGTCCACGGGACGCAGGCGCGGCACGATGATCACCGTCGCAGCGATGGCCGCGGCCAGGCCGATGGCCGCACCGAGGCGGAATCGCCGGAGGGGCACGACGTTCGGCTCCGCCGTCGGCGCGAGCTCCTTCCCCATCTCGAGCGCCATGCGCAGCGCGGACCCGCACCGTGCACACCGCGACGAGTGCAGGACGATCGGCCGCAGCCTCCCCTGGTCGAGCTCTCCCCTCGTCACTGCCCAGAGCTCGTCCGGAGAAGGACATGGCTCGTCCACGCTCGCCTGCGAGCCCTGGAACGCGGTCCGGAGCCAGTCGCTCTCGGCGCTCATGGCTCCTTGATCCCCTTGCCCGCGAGACACCGGCGGAGCTGCTCCAGCCCGCGGTAGATCAGGTTCTGCGCCCGCTTCTCGTTGAAGTGCAGCGCCTGCGCGACCTCCTCGTTCCGGAATCCCTGGAGGTGCAGGATCACCGGAAGCTGGCGCGCCTCCGGAAGCTGCTCCAGGCAGCTGCGGATCTCCGCGCCGAGGTCCGGCCCCGGCGCCACGCCGCGCGGCACGGCCTGCAGCGTCTCCGCCTGTGCGACCCGCGCGCTCCGGCGCCTGATCTCGTCGATGACCACGGTGAAGGCCACTCTCCACAGGTAAGACGGTTCGAGGCGGGTCAATTTCTCACCAGCCTCCCGCTCGACGATCCGGAGCCACGCGGTGTGCGCCAGGTCCTCCGTCTGGGAGCGAAGCTCGGCGGGACAGTGGTGGCGGACTGCCCGGAGGAGGACGGTCCGCATCTCCGCCGCGCGGTCGGTGGCGTCCCGGGACGCTGAGCCCATCGCGCCGGAGTTAACCACACCGCCTTTCGACTACCCTGGCGAGGTGCGGTGGCAAGCATCGATCTGGGCCCTGCTGCTCCTCGCGGTGCGGCCCTCGGCGGCGGCGGAGCAACCGGCACCGTCGGATCCGCTCGCGCCGTGCGAGGCGCAGCTGAAGACGCAACCCGGTTCTCCGGACGGCTTTCAGTGCCTGCTCGGCCAGATGCGTCAGGAGCGCCCGCGCGTGGGCCGGATCCTCGAGGCGCGTGTCCGGGCACACCCCGACGATCCCTGGGCGCGGTTCTACCGGGCCATCTTTCACACCTACTCGGGCGACAACGTTCCGGAGAGCGAGTTCGCGCGCGCGGCCGACGGATTCCGGCGCACCCGTAGCACGCGGGGTCTGGTCTACGCGCTCACCAGCCAGCTCGGGCAGCGGTGCTTCGCCGAGGAACTCTGCGACGGGCAGGCGCTCGGGCTGCTCGAGGAGGCCGAGCGGATCGCGGAGCAGAGCGACGACCTCCACGCTCGCCGCGTGGCGCAGCTCTGGTGGCTTCGCTGGGCGATCAAGGAGGACGACGTCGCGCGCGCGGAACGGGCCGAGCAGCGCCTCGACGCCCTCCCGGCCGAGGACCCGGCGTGGATGGCCGCGCTGCTCCGGGGACAGCGGGCGTTCCTGGCCGGCGAGCTGCGCGACTTCGAGGGAAAGCTCTCCCGGTACGGCGAGATCCTGAAGGCCAGCGCACCCGGTTCGCCACAGCACGCGTCGGCGCTCGGAGGACACGCATCGGCCGCGGCCGCCCTCGCGCTCCGTGGATCGTTCGACCGGGCCGAGGCCGAGCAGGAGCTGCGAACCGCCCTGTCGGAGCAGAAGACTCGAGGCATGGAGGTGTCGTTCGCCGATCCGAGCGTCGGCGCGCTCTCCACCCGGGCCCATCTCGCGCTGCTGCTGGGGCCGACGGCCGAGTCGCTCTCGCTGCTCGACGAGGCGATCGCCGTGGCCCGCGCACGGCAGGGCTGGAGCTATCCCTGGTACGCCTACTGGCTGCGCGCGCGTTACCTCTCGGAGGGGCCGAGCCCGCGGTTCGGGGAGGCGCTCGAGGCGGCAGAGGCGGCGGTGGAGCGCGCCCCGCTACCGGGAGCGGCGTGGGAGCGGGCCCGGAGCTTCCTGATGCGGGCCGTCGTTCGCTGGAGGGCGGGGAACGCGTCAGCGGCGCGGGAGGACGCCTTCACCGCGCTCGCCGCGCTGGAGCAGCTCCGGGCACGCCAGAGGGATGCGCGGGTGCGGATGCGCTACGAGGACACGCTGGCCTTTGCCTACGAGCTGGTGGCCGGGTCGCTCCTCGAGCACTCCACCCGACCGCCGTCCAGCGCCGACATCGACGATGCGCTGACGACGATGGAGCGACTCCGGGCGCGCGGCTTGCTCGAGATCCTGGTCAGGGGGCACCGCGCCGGGGGTGAGATCGACCGGGGCATCGAGGGCGCGCATCGGCGGCTGCTGGGTCCGCATCTTGGACCCGACGAGCGGGTCGCGCTGGTGACCAGGCTCCGCGGGGACGAGCGACGCCTCCGGGAGAGCGCCGGGGAAACCGTGCAGCTGCCTCCGCCCCCCGGGATCGACGAGCTCCAGAAGGCGCTCCGGCCGGATGAGGCCCTGGTCTCCTTCCAGCAATGGACCGGAGAGGCCGACGTGACGGCGCCGATCGAGCAGTCCACCTCGTGGGCGATCATCGTCACCCGTGACCGGACGTCGGCCGTGCGCGTGGCCGGCGCGCGCGATGTGGACGCGGGGGTGAGGCTCTGGCTGTCCCTGCTCGAGCGGCGCGACGGCAGCGACGTGGCGGGCGGCGCGTCGCTGTACCGAGCGCTGCTGTCGCCGGTCGTGGAGTCGCTCCCGCCGGGCGCGACCGCGCTCGTCGTCGTGCCCGATGCGGTGATCGACCGCGTTCCGCTGGAGGCGCTGCCGCTCTCGGGCTCCGGTCCGTACCTGGGAGAGCGGTACTCCGTCTCGGTCGTCCCGTCGGCGGCGGTCTGGCTGCGCCTGCGGGGGGCGCCGCCGAGGACCGGTGGGGCGGCGCTGGCGCTGGCCGAGCCGAGCATCTCCGGTGCGGCACGGGCGGAGCTTGCGCGGTCACCGCGCTCCGGAGATCTCGAGCTGCCCGAGAGCCGGAACGAGGCGAAGCGCGCGGTGGCGGCGCTCCCGGGAACGGGCCAGCTGCTGCTGGGTGCGGAGGCCACCGAGGAGCGCTTCCGCGGCGCGCGGCTGGCGGACTTCTCCCTGATCCACATCGCCTCGCACGCGCTGGTGGATCTGGCGCGGCCGGAGCGCTCGGCGCTTGTGCTCGGTGCGGCAGGTAAAGAGGACGGGCTGCTGACGGTCGAGGAGATCTCGTCGCTGCGGCTGGACCGGTCGGTGGTGGTGCTCGGGGCATGTCGCACCTCCGATGGGCCGCTCCGTCGCGGGGAGGGGACGCTGAGCCTGGCGCGGGCGTTCTTCGAGGCTGGCGCGAGGACCGTCATCGCGAACCTCGGGAGCGTGCGGGACGAGGAATCGGCGGCGCTCTTCGATCGCTTCTACCGCCACATCGAGGAGGGGCTGCCAGCGGGAACGGCGCTGACGCTGGCGAAGCGCGAGCGCATCCGTGCGGGAGCGCCGGCGGCGAGCTGGGCGAGCTACCAGCTGCTGGGCGACTCGGGAACGACGCCGGGCGTTGCGCGCGCGGGATGGAGCCGCAACTCGATGTTCGCTGCGTCGCTCGTGGGTCTCGCGGGACTCTGTCTTCTGGGTCGGCGGCTCTGGCGTCGTCGGGCGAGGTGAGGAGCGCGCGGGGGATCGTCCGTTCCAGCTTTGTGAGCGATTCGATCGCTCACGGAGGTGGGGCGTGGCGCACGCTATAGAGGTGGGCTTGCTGCATCGTCGTTGCGGCGGCCGGGTCGGGATGCTCCTGCTGGTGACGGCGATCGCCGTGGGCTGCGGCGGGTCGAAGGGCGGAGGCGGAAACCCCGATGGAGGGAACCCGGGACCGGGGATCATCCGGGTGGAGGTGACGCCGGGGTCGATCCTGCTCGGCGCCGCGGGGCAGACGCACGCGTTGACGGCGCACGCGTTCAACGCGGCGAACGCCGAGGTCCAGACGACGTTCGCCTGGACGTCGTCCCATCCGGATCAGGTGACGGTCGACGCGACCGGGAAGCTGACCGGAATCGCGATCGGCTCGGCGCAGATCACCGCGGTGGCCGGGGGCGTGACGTCGGCGGCGGTGACGGTCCTGGTGGCGGAGACGGCGCCGGGCGCGGTGATGCTGACGGATGCGCAGGTGGTCTCCGTGGGGCCGGTGACGTTCACGCCGCCCGGCGACGGGCAGGGTGGGGTCGGGACGCAGTACGAGGTGAGGCTCACCGGCGTGTCGCCGGCGCCCGCGGTGGGGACGATCCTCCTGGCGTCCGAGGGAGCGCAGGTCGCGGGGAAGGTGGTGTCGACCCGGATCGACTCGGGGACGCTGGTGGCGACGCTGGAGATCCGGCCGCTGTACGAGGTGCTGGGGCGATACAGCATCGACTGGGACCTGGACGTGGCTCCGTACGGAGGTGCCGATGTCCTGGCACCGCCGGCGGCGAGGAGTGGCACCGAGGCGGAGGCGGTGTCCGGAGAGCTCGGACACCGTTCGCCGGCGGATGTGCTGCTGAAGCAGTTCAACACGGTCGACTGCGACGGGACGGTCGACGCGAAGCTGGCGTCGAAGAAGGTGAGCCTCGGGCCGACGAGCAGCCTGCACTGGGTGGTGCAGGAGACGCGGCCCGACCCGAGTCAGCCGCCGACCTACTCGAAGCACGAGCTGCTGGGGACGTTCTCGCTGGTCGGGACCGTGGAGATCGGCTTCAACCCCTCGATCAGCGTCGACGGGACATGCAAGCTCACGCTGCCGCCGATCCGGATCGCGGCGTTCGGGGCGCTGTCGGTGCTGGTGATGCCGGCGATCCGGCTGGGGGTGGGCGTCGACCTGCACGCGGCGCTTCAGGTGGCCAGCGCGACGGTGGGGCTCACGGGGACGGTGGGGTTCCAGGCGGAGATCGGCTGGGAGTGCGCGTCGGGGACGTGCCAG
>CAZDSB010000160.1:0-19799 GCA_964507515.1 uncultured Myxococcaceae bacterium | reverse complement strand
CCCGCATCGACCGTGCGGGGAACCAGCACTCCCGCCACGAAGGCCATCGCGTAGAGGTTCGTCGCCAGAAACACCGCGTAACAGATGCCGCCGTACAGCAAGAGAGCTGTGCGCTTCATCACGCGGCTCCCGAGAGCGACTCCCGGCCTCGATCCTCGGCGACCTCACGCACGAGCCTCGGCGGAAGGGGCAGCGCGGTCGCGTGCTCGTCGACGAAGCTCGCGATGACCTTCCAGGCATGACGGCTCTCCGGGAGCCAGGGCAGCGTCAGCGGCCAGTCGTGTTGCATCCCCTTCCCCACCAGCAGCCGTGCGTCCACGCCGGCCGAGAGCGCGCGGTCCACCATCCGCCTCCCCTCCTCCAGCAGGAGCTCGTCGGCGCCTGCGAGCAGCAGGAACGGAGGGAGCCCGGAGAGGTTCGCGTGGAGCGGAGAGAGAAGCGGGGCGGCCGGGTCGGCGTGTCCCACGTAGTGGCTGAACCAGCGGCGAAGGTGCTCCCGGGTCAGCCAGAGGTCCGTCCCGCTCTCCTCTGCGTGCCCGCCCGGCTCTGCGAGATCGACCGAGGGAGAGATCAGGATTGCACCGTCGGGGAGCGGCTCACCGAGATCGCGCAGGCGGATCATCAAGCTCAGCGCCAGACCGCCGCCGGCCGAGTCACCAGCCACGAACAGCGGCCAGCCCCGGCGCAGCGCGCGCAGATGGCGCCAGCCGGCCACGGCATCCTCGAGCGCCGTCGGGAACGGGTGCTCCGGCGCGAGCCGGTAGTCGGGCACGAACACCTCGGCACGGCAGCGGTACGCGACGCGGGCAGCGCGACTGCGGTACGAGGCCGGCGAGCCCATCACGAAGGCGCCGCCGTGGAGGTAGAGAACTGCACGCTCCGGGCTCCCGGCGTGAACGCTCTCGACGCTCACCGGACCAACGGCGTGCTCGGCGAAGACCAGTCCCGGGTGCCGTGAGAGCAGCCGTCTGCGCGAAGTCGCGCCGAAGCGCTCGAAGCGCCGGCGCATGACCTTCGGGTGAGTGGTCGGACCGAACAGCGTCCGGGTGATGACGCCATAGGCCTTGAGTGACAGCCACCGGGTGAATGCCTCGATGCTCATTGCGTGCCTCCTGACGGCGCACGGTACGGAGCACGGGGCGGTCGAAGCTTTTGGGCAGCCTGAGTTCTAGCTGAGGGCTTCCTGGGCGAGGAAGGTCTCGATCTCGCTGGAGAATCGCGGCCACGCCGGCTCGGTGGGCAGCACGACGTGATTGCGGCTCTCGATCGGGACGAAGCGGGCGCCGGCGATGCCGCTTGCCAGCTCGACCCCGTCCTTCATCGGCACCACCGCGTCGTCCCGGCAGTGAAGGACGAGGGTCGGGACCTTCACCCGCGGCAGATCGCCACGGACGTCGATGTCCCCGAGCGCGGAGAGGAGCGCCGCGGCGTTCTGCGGCGACGTCGTCACCCGCTGCAGCTCGTTGAAGTCGTCGGTGATCTTCTGATCGGCATCCGGGAAGAAGGTGGTGGTGAAGATCTGGCGGAAGGCCGGGTTCTGCCGGCCCCACCCCTCACGCATGAGGACCATCATCGCCTCGAACTTGCGGTCCAGGCTCGGATGGTTCTTGGCCCGCCAGCCCAGTGCGCAGCCGCCGATGAGGATCAGCGCGGAGACGCGCTCCGGGTGGCGCGCGGCGTACGCCACGGCGACCGACGCTCCCTGCGACAGTCCGACGACCGGCGCTCGCTCCACGCCTGCCGCGTCGAAGACCGAGCCGAGGTCGGAGACGAAGCGTTCGAAGGTCAGCTCCGGAGGCGCCCAGTCGGAGAGGCCGTTCCCGCGCGCGTCGTAGCGAACCAGCGTGTGGTGGCGACTGAAGAGCGGAAGCCAGTGCCGCCAGACGTCGAACTTCCAGTCGAGCTCGAGGTGGCTCAGCCAGTTCGCCGCCTTCACCAGCGGCGGGCCACTTCCGAGACGCGCGTACGCGAGGCGCGCGCCGTCCACGGCCTTGCAGAAGTACGTCTTCTGCGTGGCGCTCCCTTCCCCCGCTGGAGCCGCCTTCACCGCGAGCGTGGTCGGGCGAGCCACATCCGCGACGAGCCGGTACCCGCGACCCCGCACCGTCTGCAGCTCGACTCCGCTGGCTCCCTCGAGGGCACGACGGATGAGCGAGACGTTGTACTGGAGGTTGTTCGGCTCGACGAAGGTGTCGGGCCAGAGGCGATCGATCAGCGTCTGCTGCGACTGCAGGCTCCCCGCGCCCTCGACGAGGAGGAGCAGCGTGTCGAACGCCTTGCCGGGGAGCGGGACCTCGGCACCATCGCGGGAAAGGCGTCGTTCGTCGGCCTCGAGGCGGAACGGACCGAAGCTGTAAGTGGGACCTGCCACGGGCGAGAGACCTCGGCCGTGAAGCGTAACACCGCCGATCGAGCCGGGCTCGGGAGCTTCAGATCTTCGCCGTGGGAGCCCCGTCGTCCTCACGGTAGAGCCAGGCCCCGATCACGATGGCGATCACCATCACCACCAACCCGTCGATCGACCAGAGCAAGGCGAACCGACGGCCGAAGAAGGCCGAAGGAATCAACCCCAGCAGGGCGGTCGGGATGACCAGGGCCCAGGTGACGACCGCGGCGATCACCGCGGTCCTGCCGCCCGGGCCGAAGCGGGGCCGGATGGCCGCATAGAGCCACACGCCAACCAACGCCTTCGCCAGGTCGTAGGCCGCGTAGTACGCCATGTGGGTCGGCTGCTCCTGCATCGTCGGGCGTCCGAGGTTCGCCATCACCTGCGCCCAGCGATCCCGGAGCAGGACGCCGTGGATGACGCCGTCACCGATGAAGCAGAGAATTCCGGCGACGACGCCGCCGAGGATGATCCGCGGAACGTTCATCTTCCCCATGTCTCTCGCTCCTTGAGCCGGCCGGGAGTCGCTTCCGATGGCCGAGACCTGATTCAGGATTGCCCGATCCGCCCCACGCCGTCACGGCAGAGTCTCGCCGCCTCGGCCCACGCGCAAGCTGGTCGCATCAGCGTCTGTCCTGTCCGCCAGGCGGCGTTGCGTGGAAAACGTCTCGAGACCGGATTGAGCATCGCGCGCGGCGCGGACATTGCGCCAGGGCAGTGCCAGACCAGGCGAGCCCACGTCCCGATCCGTGGTGACTGCTACACCGTCCGCGGAACCACGCACGCCGCGTGGCCGAGGACCACCTCTCCGTCCACCGTGCTCGTCGCCGTCGGAGCCCAGCCAGCGGCGAGCCGCGCCTCGAGCAGCTCGTCCGCGATCGGTCGTGCGTCCCACACGGAGACGCCGTTCACGCCGCCGAGTCAGGTCGTGTCGAAGACGAGGTGAACCCCGCGCCAGGGAATCACGACGTCGTGCGTGTACTCGTCCTGGACGATGACGTCCGCGATCGCGCTCGGCGGCGTGCGGCTGAACGCCCAGCGGACGACCTGCTCGAGCGAGCGGAGCGGGCGGACCTCTCGCTCGAGGCTTTCGCGGACCTCCTCCGGAAGCCTGGCGGAGTCGAACTTCATCGGGACGAGTCTAGCGCCGCCAGCGGGCGGCCGCGCCGATCACCGGCGAAGTCCGCAGGTCGAGACTCCGGGTCCCTCGTTGCCCGTGCTGGCAACGACTCGACCACCGGACGCGAGGGCCATCTCGAGCCCCGGGATCATTCGCGAACTTCCTTCACCAGTTTCGAAGAATGGTTCAGGAGCTTCCTTGATCTCTCCGGAACTTCGACTTGCCTCCCACGTGGGACACGCGGAGCGCCCGGCGGACGAGCGCGCGGGCAGCAGTCACGGCGCGGTCACCGGACGTGCCTCGTCCGAGCTCCGTGGCGAGCGCCGAGGCGAACCGACAGCCCGTTCCCCGATGCTCGGGACCTCGGCGCAGCCGGGTGGAGCGGAACTCGCGCGCCTTCCCCTGCCGGGCCAGCACGTCCACGACCGTCTTGCCCGCGAGGTGGCCGCCCTTCACCACGACCCCGGCGAACCCGAGCGCCTCGAGCAGCTCGGCCGCGCGCCGGGCCTCCGTGACCCTGGTCAGCCGCTTCAGTCCGAGCAGCCACGCCGCCTCGGCCGCGTTCGGCGTGAGCCACACGTCCCTTCCGGCGAGCGCGAGGTAGTCGCCTCGACCGAGACCGGAGAGCCGCCCACCGCTCGAGGCCCGGAGCACGGGATCCACGACCCAGGGAACGCGCGTGCCCTCGAGCGCCCGCTGCACCGCCCGGAGCTGTCCCGAGCCGGGCAGCATTCCCAGCTTCACCGCATCGATGGGGCCGAGCTCCCGGACCGCGTGGATCTGGGCGGTGAGCAGCGCCGGCGCGACCGGTCTCCAGGCGAAGGTGCGCCGGCCCTGCGCCGTGACGGCCGCCGCGATGACCAGCGGCACGCCGCCACGCGTGCGGACGGCCTCGGCATCCGCGAGAAGCCCGGCCCGTCCGGCCGGCTCGAGGCCGCCCACGAGGAGAACCCGGGGCCGCCCCGAGCGCCCCGCCGAGCGGTCACCTCCGCGTGTCGCGCGCACGCGTGATCAGCCCGCGGTAAACCCCGAGCTGAAGGGGCATCGACTGGAGGAGCAGCTCCGGGTGCCACTGCACCCCGACCGCGAACGTGCCGTTGCTCGACTCGATCGCCTCCACCACCCCGTCCGGCGCCACCGCGCTCGTCACCAGCCCCTCTCCCAGCCGCGACACCGCCTGGTGATGCGTCGAGTTGACCATCAGCTGCCCGCGCCCGACCAGCTCCGCCAGCACCGTCCCGTCCCGGACGTCCACCGGGTGCGACGGCTGACCGCGGTCGTGCGACTGCTCGTGGTTCCGGGCCTCGGGAAGCTCCCGCTGGATGTCCTGGAACAGGGTCCCCCCGAGCACCACGTTCAGCAGCTGCATCCCCCCGCAGACCCCGAGCACCGGCATGTTCCGCTTCAGCGCCGCCTGCAGCAGCGCGGTCTCGAAGCGCGTCCGCCCCGGCTTCAACGTCCCGAGGCCCTCGCGCGCGGCCTCTCCGTACGCCTCGGGCGGCACGTCGAACGCCCCGCCGGTCACGATCAAGCCCGAGATGCGGTCCAGGTACGCGTCGATCATCGTCGGGTCGGTCGCGAGCGGAAGCACCATCGGCAGCCCGCCGGCCCGGAGCACCGCATCGGCGTACGGTGACTTGAGCACGTAGCGGGGCGGCGCCTCGGCTCCTCCCGCATCCTCGACGTCCGGGGTGAGCCCGATGGTGGGCCGGCGCACGACGTGTCCGTGGGGCTTCACGTGAGGCCCCCAGTCTCCCCCAGAAGGAAGCCTCGTTGCAGCGCCTCCACCCGTCCAGCCGGATCGCCACCCACCCACAGGTCCGACACCACCGCCACCCCGTACACCCCCGTCCGCGCCACCGCCGTCACCGTCTCCAGGCAGATCCCCCCGATTGCCACCACCGGGAGCGGGCTGTCCCGCACCTCGGTCCGCAACCGCTCGAGCCCGAGCACCGGCGCCGGCACCTCCTTGGTCCGGGTGGCGAACACCGGACCGAGCCCGACGTAGCTCGCGCCCGCCGCCGCGGCCGCCCGCGCTCCGGCCGCTCCACGCACCGTCACGCCCAGCACCCGGTCCGGGCCGAGCAGCCGCCGCGCCTCGCCCGGGGGAAGGTCCTCGTCCCCGACGTGCACGCCGTCGGCCCCGGAGAGGAGCGCCCAGTCGACGCGATCGTTCACCAGCGCCACGACGCCGGCCGCCCGCAGCACGGCGACCGCGTCCCGGACCGACGTCCACGCCGTCCGCCCGGGTCCGCGCTTGCACCGCACCTGCGCGACCCGGACCCCGGCGCGCGCGAGGACCCGCGCCTGCTCGGCCAGCGTCAGTTGAGGGCGACCGCCGTCGTCCAGCACGGCGTAGAGACCCCTCGGCAACACTCCGGTGCTCACGCGTCGTCCTCTCCCGGGAGACGGTTGTTGACGACCGGAGGGGGGCCCGTCAAATTCGCCCGCCATGGCCGAGCCACTCGACCCGAAGAACATCGACAAGCGCACCGCTGCCCGTCACCTCGCCCAGGGAGGGCTCGACGACAAGGCGTGGGACCGCTATCTCAAGTCCCTCCCCGACGTCTCGGAGAAGGCAGCCCAGGTGGAGACGGTGATGGCCGACTCCGACGACTTCCTGGAAGACGAGCCCGACGAGGAATGACGTGGCCTCCGCCGACGAGCGCGCACGCGGTGAGACGTTCGTGCTCGGGCGCGCGGGGAAGCCCATCGACTTCACCACCGTTCTGCTGGGGTTTGCCTCCTCCGCCCTCATCCACATGGGCGCGCAGGCCCATCCCGAGTCCGGCGGCGTGAGCAAGGATCCTGCGCTCGCCCGGGAGGTGCTGGACCTCCTGTCGCTGCTCCGCGAGAAGACGAGGGGCAACCTCACCCTCGAGGAGGAGCGGTTCTTCGACTCGCTCCTCTCGGATCTCCGTCTCAAGTTCGTCGAGGCGTTCCCCCGTTGACTGCGCCGCGGTCCGCGGTCGGCTCGCAGGCGCGGGCCGTGGCGATCGTCTGCATGCTGGTGTCCGGCCTCTCCGGGGCGGCCTCGGTGAGCGGGGCGGTCGGCCTCTCGGACCTCATCAGCCGGAGCAACGAGTCGCTCCCGCGCGGCACGCCCACCGAGGACCTCTTCGCCCGGCTCGCGGAAGCCCATGACCGTGCCGCTCAGCCCGACCGCCACGCCCGCGCGGCCCTGCTCATCGTGCTGGCCATCTCCATGTTCTTCACCTTCGTCTCCGCCGGAAGGGTGCTCCGCCCGGCGGGGCTGTCCCGCGAGGGCATCCGCCGGCTCCTGTGCGGCTCCGCTCTGGTCTCGGCCGTGCTGCGCACGGTGACCGGCGGCGCGGACGCGGCGTTCGCGCTTCGCTTCGCCCGGGTCGCCACCCAGCTCCTTCCCCCCGGCGAGCAGTTCCCGGCCGCATCCGGCGTGACGCCGATGTTGGCCATGGGCATCTCCGTCGCCCAGACCGTGCTCGTGGCGGGGTCGCTGGCCATCATCGCCCAGTACTTCCGCTCGGCCAGGGTGAAGGCCTGGGCGGCGCTGCACGACGAGGCCCCGCGGTAACCGTTTCCCCCGGAGGTGGCGCAACGATGCAGGCCCGGTTCGACGAGGCGGCGCTCCGGGCGATCATCACCTACAAGTGGGTGAAGGGAGCGGTGCAGCTGCTGCTCGCCGCGGCGCTGGCCGTCACCCTACTCCTCGGGTTCCACGATGAGCTCGCGCACTGGGCACACGAGTTCCGGAACCACTCCACCCGCGCTTACGCGGTCGTGCTCGGCCGATGGTTCGAGAGCGCCACGAGCAGGCGGGGCTTGCACATCACGCTCGTCGCGCTCCTCGTCGACGGGTGTGTCACCTGCCTCGAGGGCTGGGCGCTCCACCGGCGGCACGCCTGGGGTCCGTGGCTGGTGGTGGGCGTGACCGGGTCGCTCCTCCCCTTCGAGCTCTACGAGCTCTTCCACCACTTCCGCCCCATCCGGCTCATCGTGCTCCTGGTGAACGCGGCGGTGGTGGTGTTCCTCGTGGCGCATGCCCGGGCGCAGGCCCGGGGGTTCATGACCGAGGCCGCGACGCCCGTCCCCTCGCGTCGGGCGGACGAGGCTGCGCCCGAGGTTTCAGGCGAGCGTGCTCCCGAGTGAATCCGTAGGGCTCAGCCCCGCGGGTCGGCCGCGTGCCCGCCAAAGAGAGGCTCGAGCACCGGAGGAGCATCGACGTCGAGCGGGATGAGCACGCTCCGTGCCCGAGGCAGGCGGAGCAGCTCCGGACGGGCCAGGCCCAGCAGGCGCCCGAGGTGCCCCATGGGCCACCGCTCGCGAAGCTTGTCGAACGCCTCGTCGGACAGCTCGTCCTCGTCGACCTCGACGTCCTCGTAGCGGAGCGTCTCGCCGCCCACCCGCTGCCCCCCGCCGTAGGTCACGACCTGCTCCAGCTCCTCCGGGTCGAAGACGTACGCGTGGACCGTCACCCCCAGCGTCGTCGAGAGACGGACGGCCAGCGCGTGGTTCCCGCCGTACCAGTGCGCGCCCCGCCGCCCGTACGTGTGGGGCGCGTCGTACGCGAACCGCACCACCTTCTTCACGACCGAGACCAGGAGGCCGGCCCCCTCCGAGGGTTGACCGTCAGACGCGAGCGACTCCCGTGCGATGCGTGGAAGCGCCTCACCGGGCAGGTTCTCCAGACGGCAGAGATACCCGCCGTGTGCCTCGGATCTCGCCATTCCGGGGGCTTGTACCTTCGCCCAGGCTCCTTGCCAAC
Source organism: uncultured Myxococcaceae bacterium (assembly GCA_964507515.1). Taxonomy (GTDB): domain Bacteria; phylum Myxococcota; class Myxococcia; order Myxococcales; family Myxococcaceae; genus RPRB01. Next base: position 11,549 of record CAZDSB010000160.1, on the reverse strand, counting down.
TTCGTGCCGGGACTTACGGTAACGCCATGCGCATCGAACAGTTCACCCTGAAGGCCCAGGAGGCCCTCCAGGCTGCGCAGACCCTCGCGCGCCGCATGGGCTCCCCCGAGGTCGAGCCCGAGCACCTCGCCAAGGCGCTGCTCACCCAGGAGCAGGGCGTGGCCGAGGCCCTCCTCCGCCGCATCGGCACCGATCCCGGCCTCGTCCAGGGCCGGGTCGACGAGGCACTCGACCGTCTTCCCAAGATCCAGGGCGGCGACGGGGGCCGGCTCAGCCAGCGTCTTCTCAAGGATCTGGACAAGGCCGAGGACGAGGCCAAGGAGCTCAAGGACGAGTACGTCTCCAGCGAGCACCTCCTCATCGCGCTTGCGCAGGACCGCGGCGCCATCGGCGAGGCCCTCAAGTCGTCCGGCATCACCCGGGACCGCATCCTCACCGTCCTGAAGGACCTGAGGGGCGGCAAGCGGGTCACGACCCAGGAGGCAGAGGACACCTACCAGGCGCTGGAGAAGTACGGGCGCGACCTCACCGCCGCCGCCCGCGCCGGCAAGCTCGACCCGGTCATCGGCCGGGACGAGGAGATCCGGAGGGTCGTCCAGGTCCTGAGCCGCCGCACCAAGAACAACCCGGTGCTCATCGGCGACCCCGGCGTGGGCAAGACCGCCATCGTCGAGGGGCTCGCCCGGCGCATCATCGACGGCGACGTCCCCGAGGGCCTCAAGGACAAGCGACTGGTCGCGCTCGACCTGGGCGCGATGGTGGCCGGAGCCAAGTACCGGGGCGAGTTCGAGGAGCGGCTAAAGGCCGTGCTTCAAGAGATCTCCGCCGCCGAGGGGCAGATCATCCTCTTCATCGACGAGCTCCACACCCTCATCGGCGCAGGGAAGGCCGAGGGCGCGATGGACGCCGGCAACATGCTCAAGCCGGCGCTGGCCCGCGGCGAGCTGCACTGCATCGGCGCCACCACGCTCGACGAGTACCGGAAGCACATCGAGAAGGACGCTGCCCTCGAGCGCCGCTTCCAGCCGGTGATGGTGGGCGAGCCCACCGTCGCGGACACGATCAGCATCCTCCGCGGACTCCGGGAGCGGTACGAGGTCCACCACGGCGTCCGGATCCAGGACTCGGCGCTGGTGGCCGCGGCCACGCTCAGCAACCGCTACATCTCCGACCGGTTCCTCCCCGACAAGGCCATCGACCTGGTCGACGAGGCGGCGAGCCGCCTGCGGATCGAGATCGACTCGATGCCCCAGGCGATCGACGACGTGCGTCGCCGCGTCACCCAGCTGGAGATCGAGCGCGAGGGCCTGAAGAAGGAGACCGACACCAACTCGCGGGAGCGGCTCTCGGAGATCGAGCGCTCGCTCGCGGACCTCAACGAGCAGTTCAGCCAGCTGAAGGCACACTGGGAGGCGGAGAAGGCCGCCATCCAGAAGATTCGCTCGAGCAAGGAGCGGATCGAGAAGGCCCGGGCCGACCAGGCCACCGCCGAGCGTCAGGGCGACCTGAACAAGGCGGCCGAGATCAAGTTCGGCATCCTCCCCGGCCTCCAGAAGGAGATGGAGCAGCAGAACGCCGCCCTGGCCGAGCTCCAGAAGAAGCAGCGCTTCCTCAAGGAGGAGGTCGACGCCGAGGACATCGCCGAGGTCGTGGCGAAGTGGACCCATATCCCGGTCAGCCGGTTGATGGAGGCCGAGGTCCAGAAGCTCGTCCGGATGGAGGAGCGGCTGGAGCAGCGGGTCATCGGGCAGCGTCCGGCCGTCGAGGCGGTGAGCAACGCCATCCGCCGCGCCCGCAGCGGACTCCAGGATCCCAACCGCCCCATCGGCTCGTTCATCTTCCTCGGCCCCACCGGCGTCGGGAAGACGGAGACCGCCCGGGCGCTGGCCGAGTTCCTCTTCGACGACGAGAACGCGCTCATCCGCATCGACATGTCCGAGTACATGGAGAAGCACGCGGTGGCTCGGCTCATCGGCGCGCCCCCTGGCTACGTGGGCTACGAGGAGGGCGGCCAGCTCACCGAGGCGGTCCGGCGGCGGCCCTACTCGGTCGTGCTGTTCGACGAGATCGAGAAGGCGCACCACGACGTGTTCAACGTGCTCCTCCAGATCCTCGACGACGGCCGGCTGACCGACAGCCAGGGCCGCACCGTCGACTTCAAGAACACGGTTCTCATCATGACCTCCAACATCGGCAGCCAGACCCTGATGCTGGGCATGGAGGGCAAGGACAACATCGACGAGAGCACCCGAACCCGGGTGCTGGACGAGCTCCGCCGTCACTTCCGCCCGGAGTTCCTGAACCGGGTGGACGAGATCGTCATCTTCGAGCCGCTCCGCCGCGAGCAGATCGCCCGCATCGTCGACATCCAGCTCGCCCGGCTCCGGAAGCTGCTCGAGGACCGGCGCCTCACCCTGGACATCACCCCGGAGGCGGTGGGCTTCCTCGCCGAGCACGGCTACGACCCGGTCTACGGCGCCCGGCCGCTGAAGCGAGCCATCCAGAAGTACCTGCAGGATCCGCTCGCACTGAAGGTCCTCTCCGGCGACTACGTGGCCGGCGACACGGTCCTGGTCGATGCCGGCAAGGGGGCGCTCCGCTTCACCAAGCCGGGCGCGGCCTAGCGCTACAGCCCCAGGCACTGCTCGAGCGGCGGGACCCGGCGTCCGGTCGGAACCGGGAACGTCGACCCGCCGTCGAGCGTGACGAGGTAGTTCCCGGATTCGTTCCCTCCGGTGATGACCACCTCGCGATAGTCCACCGCGCCCTCGATCGGCGGCAGCCCTGCGCGCGCGATCTGGAACCCAAGCACGCCGGAGAGCGTCCCGTTTCCGCCGGTGTCGGTGCTCGAGACCTGGACGCCGTCGAGCACCACCCCCTCGAAGTCGGCGTAGTTCCGGAAGGTGTTGGTGGTCACCGGGCTGAACAGCCCCACCAGCCCGATGGTGACCGTCCCCGAGAGGATGCCGTCGAACGGCTCCTCGCGGTTCAGGTACTGGGTGAGGCCGGGGCTGTTGAACCCGGGGATGCGCGCCTCGGAGGACTCGACCGCCAGGTTCGCCAGGTGGAACGCGCAGGCGGTCGCGGTGGCGTCGGTCCCGGCGATGAGGGCCGTCCGATCGAGCAGCGTGAGGTAATGCCCGGCGATGTCCGCCGAGCCGGAGAGGTCCAGCACTTGGTCGGTGGAGGTGTCGACGTGGACATTGCTCTGCGTCGGCGGGGAGAGCTCGGTGCGGGACGCACCCCTTCGGTCACTCACCGGCTTCGACGCCTCGTCGGGCAGCGAGAACAGGGTCGTGCTGGAGAAGGTGACGCTCAGGGCGTTGGTGGCGTCGCCCGAGTACGTCCCCTGGAGCGTCTGCACCGCCCGCGGCTGGTGCTCGTCGATGCGGGTGAAGGGCGCGGTCCTTCCACCATCGAACGGCGCGAGGATGAGGATGCGTGCCGCACCGGCATCGAGCGAGATGTACGAGGTGCCGTTCACCAGGTCCACTCCGTCGAGCTTCTCGGCCACGTTGGGGTACGGCCCCAGGCAGGCCAGCATTCCCACGCCAAGGAGCGCCGCGGCGCCGAGCAGCGTCCGTCTCATGGCAGGTCCACTCCCAGGAGGAAGCCCATCCGCAGGGTCACGCCGATACGGAGATCATTGCTCCGGAGCGGGTCGTAGAGGTCGATGCCCAGCGCGCCGACCACTCCCACCGTCCAGCCGACCTTGTGCGGCCGCCATCCGGGGCGCCAGCGCAGGATCGTCATCCCGCCCGGGCCCATCTGGAAGGCGTTGAAGTTGGTGAGGCCGGGCTTTCCACCGAGGTTGAGCGCGTTCAGGTGGAGCCCGGGACCACCCTCGAACTCGATCTCCGGGGTGACCGTCTTGCGCCACTGCCAGCCGAGCAGGAGGTCGACGCCGCCGGCGTTCTGGTACACCGAGGAGACGGAGTGCACGCGCCCGTCCTGCCGGGCCTGCAGCGGAATGACCCAGCTCAGGTGGAGGAAGGGCCCCGCGGCGTTCACCGACATGAGGTAGCCGAGGGCCAGCGAATGAAAGGTGTAGTGGCTGCCCTCCTTGCTCCAGAAGGTCGCCATATGCCACGCCGGCGAAAACTCGTGTCGCCAGCCATCCCGTGGGTCCGCCGTGGAGGTCGCGGTCTCGGCGACGGGCTCGCCACTGTTCGCATCCTGGCCCTCCAGCGGGTGAGCGGCCGCCAGGGCTGGGCCCAGAAGGCAGAGCCCCAGCACCACGGCCCACCGCTGCGGACGGCGCATGCGTGTCCCCTCCCTCGCGACCCCGGAGGCCGGTCCCCCGGAGCCGGGCCCCATCAGAACGCTTCTCCGGCCCCGAAGTAGAGCCCAAACTGCTTCTCGGCCACGGTGAAGTCGAGGGTGATGTTGGTCCGGGACTGGCGGCTCATCATGAATCTCAGCCCCACGCCCCCCGCCGGCCGCAGGTGGTCGAAGAGATTCTCGCCCTGGTTGAAGAACCCCAGGTAGCTCACCGGCGCGCTGGAGAAGGTCTCGACGTTGGCGAAGACCACTCCCCCGAGGAGGCCGTTGCTGGTGATCCGGAAGCGGTACTCGACCTCGCCGTACAGCTCCGCCGTTCCTCGGAAGCGGCCCTGCACGTAGCCGCGGCCGGTCCTGTTCCTCGCGTCCCATCCGATGGCCGGCAACCCGAGATACGGCAGCTGACCGGTCACCGTCGTCTGGGCGAGGAACCAGACCGCGATGACGTTCCGGGGGATCGCCGGGTCGAGCCCGAAGTACCCGCGATACTCGAGCGTGAGCACCGAGCTGTCCTTGGCGCTGCCCAGCCAGGTGGGGTTCCATTGATAGGAGATGGCGCCATAGTGGCCCCGATACGGGTTGATCGTGGAGTCGCGGCTGTCCCAGAGGAGATTCAGGCTGAGGCCCGAGATGTTGTACTGCGAGGGATTGAAGCCCAGCGCCTTGCTGTAGGCGTAGTGGCTGGTGACGACCGGCGGGCTCGCGCCGAGGTCCAGCAGCTTGTCGTGGATGGCGTAGTACCGGTCGAAGGAGAACCCGGGGCCGATGTAGAAGGCGTCGAGCCAGGCCTTCTTCAGGAAGTTCTCCCGGATCCGGAGGAGGTTGAGGTCCATCGGCTGGGCGCCCTCGAGGGACGTGGTCGCGCCGTAGCCGTTCAAGGTGAAGCCGGTGCTGATCGGCGTCTGCCCGGTCCCGAGCCCGAAGGTGTCCTGGTTGAAGATCAGGAATCGCCAGTCGCCCTGGAGCTGCCACTCGTTGTGCTCGAGCATCAGCACGCTGTTGATGCCGGAGAGGAACTGGTTCTTGGTGGTGTAGAGGACGTTCGCCGAGACGTTCGAGATGGTCGTGGTCTTCGGGTCACCCAGGTAGATGCCCATGATGACGGCCACCCCTGCGAGCACTCCCTGGGTAGGGTTGGAGCCGACGACGGGCAGGATCGACAGCAACGGCTTGTAGGGCTGGGGCGCGGCCTCGGACGGCTCGCTGAGCCCCACCGCGACGAACAGGTCGGTCGCATCCTGGTACGGCTCGCACACGCCTTCCTCGCATACCGAGCCATTGCCATGCCTGTGCGCGCAGGCCGCCGAGTCCGTGCACGGCTCCGGCGTCGGAGCTCCCGCATCCACCTCGGCCGTCTGGGCCCGGGTCACGGAGGGCACCCCGGAGGCGAGGAGGAGGAGGAGGGTCAGCGCGCGCATGGGCCCCACGAACCGGCCAGGCGGGGACGCTAGCCGGAACCCCTGCACCCCGGGGTGTTTCGTTGGACCGAAGGCCTACGCACGGAGGGCGCCGGGCGGGGTACGGTGGAAATCGAGGAGGGCCCGGCCATGGATGGGACGGTGGCGCTTGCGAAGCACGACTTCTCGCTGGTGCTGGGCGGGCCGCTGTACCAGGTCTTCCAGCGCGCGCACCTGAGCGGTCCGGCGCTGGAGCAGCTTTGGCGAAGGATGTGGGTCATCACGCTCGTCGCCTGGCTCCCGCTGCTCGTCCTGTCCGTCCTCGACGGGCGCGCGGTGGGACCGCCGAGCGCCCTCCCCTTCCTGCGTGACATCGAGGCGCAGGTGCGCCTCCTGGTGGCGCTGCCGATCCTCATCGCCGCCGAGCTGATCGTCCACCAGCGCGGCCGGGGCGTCATCCTCGCGTTCTTGGACCGGGGACTGGTCCGGCCCGCGGACGTCCCGCGCTTCAACGGCCTGATCGACTCGGCGATGCGCCTCCGCAACTCGGTCGCGATCGAGGTCGGGCTCCTGCTGCTGACGGTCGTGGTGGGGCACTGGCTGTGGCGGACCAGCATCGCCTTCGGCTCCAGCAGCTGGTACGCCATCCAGGCCCAGGGCGAGATGACTCTCACCCGCGCGGGGACCTGGTTCGCCCTGGTGAGCTTGCCGATCACCCAATTCATCCTCCTGCGCTGGTACTTCCGGCTGGTGATCTGGTTCCGCTTCCTCTGGCAGGTCTCGCGGATGGACCTCCACCTGGTCCCGACGCATCCGGACCGGGCGGGCGGGCTGTCCTTCCTGGGTCGTGGGACGTACGCCTTCGGTCCCCTGCTGGTCGCGCAGGGGGCGCTCCTGGCAGGCGTCATCGCCACCCGGGTCCTCTATGGCGGCCGGACGCTGATGGAGTTCAAGCTGGACGCCATCGGCCTCATCGGCTTCTTCGTCCTCTTCCTGCTCGGGCCCCTCCTGGTCTTCACTCCCGCGCTCTCCCGCGCGAAACGGACCGGGCTCGCGCAGTACGGCGTGCTCGCCAGCACCTACGTCACGGCGTTCGAGAACAAGTGGATCCGCGGCAAGGAAAGCGACTCGGAGCTCCTCGGCACCGGCGACATCCAGTCCCTGTCCGACCTGGGGCAGAGCTACTCGGTGATCCGCGAGATGAACATCGTCCCCTTCGGGCTCCAGGACATCACCCGGCTGGCGCTGGCCACCGCCGTCCCGCTGCTCCCGCTGACGCTGACCGTGTTCTCGCTGGAGGAGCTGGTCATGCGGCTGCTCAAGATCGTGCTCTAGAATCTCATGCAAATCCGCTGCACTAGCGCCAGATGGTGGGGAGCCCACGCAATTGCCAGACGGCCGGTCTAGGGTGGCGGCGAGGGAGGATCCCGTGAAACAGCTTTCCTGGTTCGGTGCCGCAGTCGTGGCGCTCGCCGTGGGTTGCGCGTCGGGCCCGCCACCGGCTCCGTCCGACAAGACGGTCCCCGGGCCGCAGTTCCTCGCCGGCTCCGAGTGGGAGCTGACCGACCTGGGGGGCGCCCCGGTGATCGAGGATCACCGCCCCACCCTCAGCTTCGTGGAACCGGGCAAGGTCTCGGGGACGGGCTCGTGCAACCGCTACTCCGCCGCAGCCGACGTGGGCGACGGGACGATCAAGGTGTCGCCGCTGGCGGTCACCAAGATGGCGTGCACGCCGGAGATCGACTCCCAGGAGCGCGCGTACCTCGCGGCGCTCCAGAACGCGACCCGCCTCGAGCTGTCGGGAGGGAAGCTCGTCGTCCACACCGAGAGCCTCGAGCAGCCCCTCCGGTTCGCCCGCACCCGCTGAGCTGCGTCCGCGGCACATGCACGAGGTGACGGTGGTAGGCGCGGGCGTGGTGGGGCTGACCACCGCCGTCCGCCTTCAGGAAGCGGGACACCGGGTCCGCGTGGTCTCGGCCGAGCGCCCCGAGCGGACGACGTCGGCCGCCGCCGGCGCGGTCTGGTACCCGTTCTCGGTCGGCCCACCGGCGGCGGTGAGTCGCTGGGCACGGGCGACGCGGGCCTGGCTGCTCGACCTGTCCCGCACCGCGCCCGAGGCGGGCGTGGACATGCTCACCGTCCGGGAGTGCGCTGCCGACACGCAACGCCCCTGGTGGGCGGACGCGGTCGAGCCGGTCAGGCTGGTCCACGGAGAACAACCGAGCGGGGCGCGCCTCGCCTGGGAGTTCGCGGCGCCACGGGTCGAGCCCGCGCTCCATCTTCGCTGGCTGGAGTCTCGGCTCGACCGGCCGATCGAGATCGCCCGCGTCGATCGGCTGGACGACGTTCCGGGCGACGCGGTGGTGAACTGCACGGGGATCGGGGCCCGGCGACTCACCGGCGACGAGACGCTGCAGGCGCTGCTCGGTCAGACGGTGATCGTCGAGCGCGGAGCAGTCGACCCCCGGCAGATGTACGGCGACGAGCGCGATCTCTCGAAGATGCTCTACGTCATCCCGCGGCGCGCGGAGGTGGTCGTCGGCGGATGCGCCCTTCCCTTCGACGGGGACGTTCCTCCAGCGCCGGACCCGGCGCTCCGGGCTGATTTCCTCGAGCGTGCCCGCGCGGCGGGATTCCGCCACGGCCCGGTGCTCCGGGACGCGGTGGGGCTCCGGCCCGTCCGCCCGGAGGTCCGGGTCCAGCGCGTGGGCCGGATCATTCACCACTACGGACACGGCGGCGCCGGTTACACGCTTGCCCGCGGCTCGGCGATGGAGGTCGCCGAGCTCGTCTGAAGCTCACGGCCCCTTCGGCGGACCGGGTCGCGGCCCCGTGCCGTAGGTGACCTCGACCAGCGTGAGCCCGTGCGCCGGCGCCGTCGGTCCGGCCAGAGTGCGGTCCTTCGCCGCGAGCACCTCACCGATCCAGGCGGGCACGCGCCTGCCGCGACCCACCTCCACAAGCGAGCCGACGATGTTCCGCACCATGTGCTTCAGGAACGCCGTCCCCTCGACCTCGATGCGCAGGATGGCGCCCACCGTCTGCACCTCCAGCTCCCGGAGCGTCCGGCGCGGGTGAGGCGCCTCGCAGTCCGCGGCCCGGAAGCTCGAGAAGTCGTGCGTCCCGAGGAGCGCGGTCGAGGCGGCTTTCATCGCATCGATGTCCAGCGCGCCGAACACCTCCCAGTGCGTCCGCCGGAGCAGCGGTGCGCGGAACGGCCGTCGCGAGATGAGGTACCGGTACCGCTTCCCGGTCGCCCAGCGCCGCGGGTCGAAGTCGTCCGGCACCTCGGCGGCATCCACCACCGCCAGGTCTCCCGGAAGCACCGAGGACAGCCCGCGGATGTAGGCCTTCGAGGGCAGCGCGCGCGGCGCATCGAACGCCACCACCTGCCCGAGCGCGTGGACGCCCGCGTCGGTTCGCCCGGCGGCGGCCGTCGCCACCTTGGTCCCGAGGAACTCGGCCAGGCCGGACTCCAGCACCTCCTGCACGCTGCGGCCGTTCGGCTGTCGCTGCCAGCCGACGAACTCCGTGCCGTCGTACTCGAGGGTGAGCCGGATCCGCGGCATCAGCGGTACTTCAGCCAGTCGCGGAGCACGTTCCGCGCCAGCTCCTCGAGCGTGACCCCGTTGCGCTCGGCCACCGTCTGCAGCGCCTGCCGGTCCGCGTCGTCCAGGAGGAGGCGGAGCGCCCGGCCGCCCCTCCGCGGATCACCATCCGTCGCCAGGGTCTCGGAGGCGCGGGTCAGCCGCGTTCGCTCCGCCTCCAGCTCGTCGGAGAAGAGCTGCTTGAGGAAATTGGCCAGGTGCATGCTCGACGGCCGGAAGTCGCTCTCGGCGAGCAAATGGTCCAGGTCCCGCTGCATCTCCCACGCGCTCGGGTAGCGGCGCTCGCGGTCCTTCTCCAGGGCACGCATCACCACCGCCTCCACCTCGGGCGGGATGTCGGGCTTGAAGTAGCTCGGCCCGTAGATCTTCCCCTCGCTGATGCTCCGGAGCACCGCGACCTCCGAGTCCCCGGTGAAGAGGCGGAAGCCGGTGAGCCACTCGTAGAGCGCGACCCCGAGCGAGAAGATGTCGCTCCGGCAGTCCAGCGGCTTGCCGACGGCCTGCTCCGGGCTCATGTAGCTCGGCTTTCCCTTGATCTCCCCGACCGACGTCTCGCCTGTCTGCCCGCGTGCCTTGGCGATTCCGAAGTCCAGGATCTTCACCGTCCCGTCGAAGGAGACGAAGACGTTCTCCGGCGTGACGTCGCGGTGGACGATGTGCAGCGGGTTGCCCCAGGCGTCGGTCCGCTCGTGCGCGTAGTGCAGACCTTCGCACACGCTCGAGGCGATCTTCAGCGCGTACACCACAGGGAACGCGATCCCCATCTTCTCCGCCTTGGGGATGATGCGGCCCATGTCCCGCCCGAACACGTACTCCATGGCAATGAAGTAGCGGTCGTCGACCTGCCCCAGCTCGTGGATCTGCACGATGTTGGGATGGTTCAGCTGCGCCGCGAGCCGGGCCTCGTCCAGGAACATCTGCACGAAGCTCTTCTTCTTCGACAGATGCGGGCGAATCCGCTTGATGACCACCGTCTTCTCGAAGCCCTCCAGCCCCTCCTGCCGGGCGAGGAAGATCTCCGCCATCCCGCCCACCGCCAGCCGGTCGAGGAGCACGTACTTACCGAAGCGGAGTCCGCCGGTGCGCTGAGCAGCAAGCTCTCGGGTCAACGCCGCGAGGTTAGCACCCCGAGCCGCAGGACCCGGACCTTGAGGGGCGCCTCCTCCCCGCGGGCCACCGGGAAGTCCACCGGCGAGGCATCCGGTCGGGCCACCTCCTCCGCCGTCCGCCCCGCCCGTCGCACACCCTCCGCCAGCGCCGCCTCGAACCGCCGGGCACCGAGCGCCGCCACGTTGCAGGCGGCGAGCAGCCAGCCTCCGGGCGCCAGGAGCGGTGCGGCCTCTGCCACCAGCCGCGGCCAGTCCCGCGACGCGGAGAAGGTCCCGGACTTTCCCCGCGCGAAGCCCGGCGGGTCGAGCACCACCGCGTCGAACCGCTCGCCCTTCCGGCCGAGGCGGCGCAGCCAGTCGAACACGTCGCCCGCCAGCCGGTCCGCCGGCGGTGGGGTCTGGTCGTTCAGCCCCGCGTTCTCGCCGGCCCAGCGGAGCGAGCGCCGGCTCAGGTCGACGTCCACCGCCCGTGCCGCGCCCCCCGCGCGCGCGGCGACCGCGAACGCGCCGGTGTATGCGAAGCAGTTGAGCAGTGTCCGCCCGCTGGAGTGCGACCGCACCCACCCGCGCGCCTCGCGCATGTCGAGGTAGAGGCCCACTGCGAGCCCCTCGCCGGGACGGATGAGGAACCGGAGCCCCTGCTCGAGGACCTCCAGCTTCTCCACCGCCTCGCCCCGGAGCGGAACCGCCGGAGCGCGTGCCGCTCGCTCCTCTCCGCGCAGCGTCCCTGCCTCTCGAGGCCGCGCCTTGCCGTACACCGCCCGCAGCGGCAGCAGCTCCAGCGCCGCATCCGCCACCGGCGTGGAATCCGTCTCGTCGTAGGTGCTGAGCACGCCCACGTCGCCGAACAGATCGAGCGTCAGGGCCGCAAGCCCGTCGGCGGCGCCGTTGATCCACCGGAAGGCGGTGGTCCGACCGTCCTCGCGGAGCGGGGCGCGGCGCTCGAGCGCCCGTGCGAGCAGCCCCCGCGCCTGCCGGCTCATGCGACGGCGCGGCGGACCGCTGCGGCCTCGGCCAAAAGCGGAAGCATCTCGGTCCCGAGCAGCTGGCCCTCACGGACCACCACCCGCCCGTTCACGACCGTCCAGGAGACCGGCGCGCGCATCGAGGCGGCGAGGACCTCGACCGGGTCCTCCTTCTCGGGGAAGAGGTCC
>CAZDSB010000159.1:0-9160 GCA_964507515.1 uncultured Myxococcaceae bacterium | reverse complement strand
AGCCGGCCGATGCCGGCGCCTGGACCGCTGCCTACCTTCCCCCGGCGCACTTCCAGGGGGTCCCGTGGCCGCCGTCTCGCTGCTCGTCCTTGCCGTCCTGGCCCAGCCCGTCCAGCATCGGATCGAGGTCCTCGGGCGCGGTGGCGATGCATTCTGGTCCGCCGGCGCCCGGGGCAGCGACCTCTGGGAGCGGGTCCGCGGAGAGGCCGAGCTCGACGCGCGTCGCCCTGCCGAAGGCGCCCCCTCCGCCTCGCTCTCGGTGCACCTCACCCGCGGCGCGGAGCGCTGGACCATCGAGCTGTCGACGCTCCGGTCGGGCAGCCTCCTGATCGACGCCGATCTCCCCGGCCCGGGTGGGCTCGTCCACGCCGCTGTCGCTCTCGGGGGGACGGCGCGGGTCACCCGGGCCGGTGAGGTGCTCAGCGACGCGGCCAGCGTCCGTGCGCTGGCGCTCACCACCGGGTTCCACGCCGACGACGGAACCTTCCGGTCACTCCCCGCAGGACGCAGCGGGGATCTCGAGCTTTTGGTCCAGGTCGATGGCGTGCCCGGCGAAGGCACGCTCGAGATCGGCTTCGAGCATCCCGAGATGCGGCTCGACGGGCGTCTCGTCCCCTCGGCGCCGCTCGCGGACGCCACCGCGCCCGCCTGGCCCGGCGCTCGCGGCGCCGCCGGCGTCGGAGGGTCGGGAACGGAGACGAGGGTCCTCCCCGCCACGGTGGCCCCGCTCAGCCCGCCTGCACCGAGCAGCCAGCCAGGCGCAACGTCGCTCCCGTCCACGCCGGCGCCCGGAAATGGCGTCCCCGCCGGCGCGCTCCCCTCGACGCCACCGCCGGCGAATTCCGGCCCCGCGGGCGCCCTCCCGACCTCGCCCCCGCCGGCGAGCTCCGGACCTGCGACGACGTTGCCCACCACGCCCGCTCCCGCATCCGATGCGCCGCTGCTCCCGTCGACGCCGCCGCCGGCGAACACGACGCCCGGGCTTCCACTCCCGGGGACGCCGGCACCCGCGAACTCCGCCCCGGCGATGCCCTTGCCCGCATCGCCTGCGCCCGCAGGCGTTCCCGGGCCGGCGCACGGCGGGACGAACGCACCTGGCCCGACATGGTTTCCGGCGCCGATGCCTCCGACGCCGGTGCCCGACGCGCCGACGCGCGAGTCCAATCTCACCCGCTTCGCGCGCGACGACTCGAAAATTGACCCGTCAGGCCGGGGGTCTACCGTTCGCGACCGTGCCCACCTCCGAGCTCGCGCCCTCGACCAGTCCCTCACCCTCGCTCGAATCGCTCTCGCGGACCGCGGCTGACGCGCTACGACGGGCGCTCGCCGCCTCCAGCTTCGGAAGCGTGCTCTCCACGCAGGTGGAGGAAGACCTCCGCTCGGCGCTGGTCGGCCTCGAGGCGATCCACGCGCATCTCGAGGACCTGGTCGGCACGTTGCTCGAGCCGCGGCCCACGCCGCTCTCCCTCGTCGAGGCTGCCGACGACGCGCGCGCGCAGGCCGCTCTCGTCGCGCTCGAGGAGACGCTGACCTCGCTCCGCCGCAGACTGGGTCAGGCCGCGGCGCAGCTCCGCTTCCACCCCGAGCCCGCGTAGTCAGAGGCCGGCGAACGACAGGCCGAGCCGCGCGGCGCCCCCGAGGACCAGCAGCCACACCGGATTCACCTCGAAGCGCACCGCGGTGAGCGCGGTCGCCGCGGCGATGCCGACCTCGACCTTCGCGTCGAAGCTCCCGCCGAGCGTGATGGCCGCCGCCGCCATCAGCCCCACCACCGCCGGGGTCAGGCCGCGGAGCGCCGATCGCACCCAGCGGCGCGAGCGCACCCGGTCCAGCCACGTTCCGAGCAGCCCCACCAGCGCGAACGGTCCGGCGAAGATGGCGATGGTCGCGACCGTCGCCCCGAGCCAGCCGTGCTGCAGATAGCCGATGAACGTCGCGAGCAGCAGCACCGGTCCCGGAGTCAGCTTGCCGATCGCCACCGCGTCGGCGAACTGGCGATCGGTGATCCAGTTGTGGGCGTGCACCATCGAGCGGAGGTGCGGAATGATCGCGAAGCCTCCGCCGTACGCGCCGAGCCCCGTGCGAAAGTAGACCACCGTCATCTCGATCAGCTTCGCGTCGAGGCCGGTGGCGTGGATCACCGCCGCGAGCACGCCCAGCGTTCCCACCAGGACCGGAAGGTGGAGGGTCGTCGTGCTCTCGTCCGGGGGCGCCACCGGTGGCGAGGCCGGAGGCGACGGACGCTCGTCGCGCTTCGGCGAATCCAGCGGCGCACCGTCCTCGGGGAGCGCGACCGGCGGCCGCCGCCCCACCAGTCCGCGTGCCCGGGCCAGCGCCCGTCGTGCACCGAGGTCAACCGCAAGGCCGGAGCAGATGGCGAGCAGCACCACCTCCGCGGGCGACGCGCTACCCAGCGAGGACAGCAGCAGCGCACCGGCGGCCACGCCCATCTGCCAGAGCTGGTTCACGCCGGTGCGGACCATCTTCAGCGTGATGGCGCAGATGATGCCCACCACCGCCGCGTTGAAGCCCGCGAGCAGGTGGTCCGCGGACGGCACCGTGCCGAACCGGACGTAGAGCCAGGACAGCACGCCGACGGCGACGACTCCGGGAAGGACGAAGCCCACGTAGCCGATCGCGGCGCCCGCCCATCCACCGAAGCGCATGCCGATGTAAGCGAGCGCGTTCGCCGCGGCCCCCCCGGGCAGCATCTGGGACACGGTGATGGTGTTGGAGAACTCCCGAGCAGTCAGCCAGCCGCGCTTCTTCACGACCTCACCGTCGATCTGCGACAGCACACTGATGCCGCCGCCGAACCCCACGCACCCCAGCCAGAAGGCGGTGGTGAAGAGGTCTCGTCGAGAGGGTCGTGCGCGGCTGGTGGAGCGCGCGGTGGCTCGTCGGAACCATTCCGCGGTGCTGCCGAGGACACTGCTCATGGGAGCACGGACGACTCTAGCGCGACGGGGATTCTGTGGGAGTCCCGTCCCCCGGAGCACCCCTGGTCGAACGCCCGGCGGGCGAAGCGTCCGGGGCCGCAGCGTCGAGCAGTGCACCATGGACCTCCGTCCAGGTCGCAGGGTCGTCCGTGATCTCCCACCCGCTCCTTGCGAGCCGCCGCCCGAACGCCTCGGCCGCCCCCCGACCGCGCCGCGCTGCGACGAGCGTCAGCAGCGCATGGTCCTCGAGACCGTCACGCAGCGTCTTCAGCCTGAGCGAGGAGACGATCAGCGGCGCCTCGTCACCCACCTGTGCGCGCGTCCCGGGATAGAAGAAGGTTCCGTCCCCGTTGCCTCCGTACCGCCACACGTCACGCCACGGTTGCCCGTCCTTCTCCCAGGCCGCCAGCGTGTCGAAGTACAGCTCGCCCTGGATCCGGTCCAGAAAGGCGAGGACACCCATCGCGCGGTTCCGGGGTCCCGAGTGGTCGATCATGTAAGACGCCCACCCGGTCATCGACGCCGCGAGCCGGCGGTCCTTGGGTGGTCCGTCACACCCGTGAATCATGCAGCTCTGGTACCACCACAGCTGCTGATCCGGCCGGAGCGCCTCGCGGATGCGTGCCGCCGGCTGCGGAGCGATCGGGCAGAGCCGCGGCCCGGGGTGAACGAACATGCACACCATCACCGGCACGATGATCTCCCCCGCATCGAACAGCGCCGGCCGGTAGGTAGTGACCAGCAGCGGGAGGCGCCCCGCCTCGCGGGTGAGCGCCGCCTGGCTCCGCACCAGCGGATCGTCCTTGGGCGCCGGCTCGTCGTGCGCGTAGTACCAGAGGATCTGCGGCCAGCCCTTCTGGGCAAAGTGCGCCATCCACGCGCGGAGGTACGCCACCCGGTCGGCGTGGGGGAGCCGGGGATCGTCGTTGATCTCCGCGGTGGTGAAGCGCGCGCCGGAAGGCAGCGCGGTCCCGTTCAGCACGTCCGCCATCTCGGCGTCGTAGCGAGTGAAGTCCACCACTCGGGTGCCGTCCGGCCCAGGACGTGAAGGCAGCGGGTCGAGGCCCATCTGGTACCCGCTCATCCGGTGCTCCAGGAGCGCGCGGCCGGCGGCCTTGAGCAGCGCAAGCGCCTCGGGTGACTCTCGCTTGATGCCGAACCCGTGGACCAGGACGTACACGCCGAGCCCGAAGGTGTTGGGAAGCGTCGAGGTGGCGGGAATCTCCACCGGGGCGACGTCGAGCTCCAGGGGGAGCGTGGCGGAGGTTCCGTCCCCGAAGCGCACCGCGAGCTGTCCCCCGTACTTTCCCGGGTCCGTCCCGGACGGGACGCACATCTCGAGGTAGAGCACCAGCGGCTGGTCCGTCGTCGAGCGGGCCGGGAGCACGGCGGGGTTGGTGCCGCCCCGCGCGCGCTGGACCGGCAGGAGCGGATCCGGCCAGAGGCCCGTTGCTCCGCCGCCCTCGGTGGCGCGGGTGAGGTTCATCCACCCTTCGCGGTAGACCGTCACCGGCACGGCGCCGCGTCCCGGCCCCTTCAGGGGAACCGCGTCCGCGCTCCGCACCTCGGTGGTGGGCGAGACGTAGACCTGGATTCCCTCGCACTCACCGCGGGCGGCCCGGAGGCGCGACTGACCCAGCGCCTCGATCGGCTGGCCCGGACGGACCTTGGTCAGCGCAGCGATCGGCACCAGCCGGGGTTCGGCGCCGAGCGCGGCGAGGAGGACCAGCGAGAGAGGGGACACGCCGGAGCGGGTTCTAACGCCGAAACCACCTGGATCGATCCGGCCATCATCCGGTCGACCCAAGTGGTCTCGGCGTCAGCGGCCCCGGGCGAGCGTGGAGGGGTCGAGCGCGCGTCCAGGCTTGTAGTCCGTCCACTCCACGACGACCGGACCCAGGGCGAAGTCGGCCTCCATCCGCATCGGGACGTGCGCCACGTCGTCGCTGAACCACATCCGGATTTCACGTGCATTCAGCTTTCCGGAGAACTCGGTGCGCAGCCGGACCCGCACCGCCTGGCGCTCGCCGAGCGGGGTCTTCACCGGTCCGCGTCCTTCCACCTCGGCCAGCCCTCGGAACAGCTTCGAGCCGGTGAAGATGGGGATGGAGAGCGTGTCCCCGTCCGCCAGGCGCGCGGCGCGCAGCAGGAACACCGCGGACGCGACGTCCACGGCGCCGGCCGGCACGTCGAGCTCGACCTCGCGTGGGGACTGACCCTCGATCTGCCGGAAGACGTGGGCCTTCCCCTCGACGCGGTCGAAGTCGATCTTGAGCCGGCGGCGCTTGCGGTTCTCGTCGGAGTACATCTCCAGGCCGCGCGAGCGGCCGCTCGTCGGGTCCCACCACGAGACGATCTTGTCGCGCATCGGATAGACAACGATGTCCGAGCGCCCGTTGGTCACGATGGGCAGGCTCCCCGGCCGGTCGGGTGACTCGGCACCCACCGTGACGTCGGCGGTTCCAGCGGGCAGGCCTATCCAGCTCACCTGGTAGGTGATCTGCTCGCCCGGACCGAGGGCCGGTTCCGGCGGAGCCTCGGTCGGGGCGGCCAGCAGCAAGGCCAGGACCACGGCGGACACGGAGTGAAGTCTAGCCCCGAAAACCGACGGATGCTCGGCTTGCCGCAGCACCCCGCACGACCGGCCCGGTGCTCGGGTGCCGGTCCGGCGTACACTGGGGGCCGGACCCCGCATGCCCATCGACAAGAACGCCGAGGAAGAGGATCTGCGCGAGGATCGCCGGACACGCCCATACACCGACTACGACTGCCCCTCGTGCAACGCGAACAACCCAACCGAGATGGCCCTTCGCGACGGGGACGAGACGCGCTGCAACTACTGCGGCACGGAGTACAAGGTGCGCATCCAGGACGACGGCCGGCTCCGCCTCAAGGAGCTTTGAGCGGGCGCTCGCCGAAGATGGCGGTTCCGACCCGGACCACCGTCGCCCCTTCCTCGATCGCCGTCTCGAAGTCGTGGGTGCTGCCCATCGACAGCCCGGCGAGCCCGTGCTCGCGTGCGAGCGCGGCGAGCGCGCGGAAGAGCGGGCGCACCTCCTCCGCCGGAGCGAGCGGGGGCATGGTCATCAGCCCGACCAGCTCCAGTCTGGGCAGCGGTCTCACGGCGGCGAGCAGCTCCCCGAGCGCCGATGGAGCCACGCCGCTCTTCGTGCCCTCGCCGGCGACGTTCACCTCGACGTGGATGGCGAGCGGGGCCCCGGTCCGGCGCCGCGACAGCTCCTGGGCGACCTCGAGGCGATCCAGCGCATGGAAGACGTGGGCGGCCCGGGCCACGTAGCGGGCTTTGTTGGTCTGCAGGGGGCCGATGGCGTGCCAGCGGAGACCGGCGAGGTCCGAGAGGGCCTCGGCCTTGTCGCGCAGCTCCTGCGCGTAGTTCTCGCCGAAGGTGCGCGCGCCGGCGGCGTACGCGGCGCGGATCGCCTCCGGTGGCTGGAGCTTGCTCACCGCGACGACCTCGACCGATCCGGCGGGCCGGCCCGCGCGGGCCTCCGCCGCACGAACGCGCTCCAGCACCGTCTTCCAGCCCGCCGCCACGTCGCTCATCGCCCCTCCCAGGCCAGGAGGTAACCCGCCTCCTGGAGCAGCGCGAGTGTCTCCACCAGGGGAAGGCCCACCACCGCGCTGACCGAGCCCTCGATGCGCTCGACGAGGAACCCGCCGATGCCCTGGACCGCGTAGGCGCCGGCCTTGTCCATCGGCTCGCCGGTGGAGACGTACCAGCGGAGCGCGGCCTCGGTCGCCCGAGCGAAGGTGACCTCCGCGGTGACGCACCGTCCGCCGACGCCCGCGACGGCGATGGCGGTCATCACCTCGTGGGTCCGGCCGGACAGCCGGCGAAGCATCGACAGCGCCTCGTCCTCGTCTCGCGGCTTGCCGAGCACCACGCCGTCGAGGACCACGCTGGTGTCCGCGGCGAGAACCGTGTCATCCGGATGACGGACGTGCACCGCGTCCGCCTTCTCCTGCGCGAGACGGAGCACGTAGCGCTCCGCGGCTTCTCCTGCGCGAACATTCTCGTCCAGGTGTGCGGGATCGACGAGCAGAGCGATTCCCAGCTGCTCGAGCAGGGCCCGGCGGCGCGGGCTGGCGGAAGCGAGCACCAGAGGTGGTGGCGAGGGAGGCGTCACGGACCCCCCCGTCTACCGAAACCCCCGTTGACCTGCCACGTCGGCCCCACCGATGGTGGAAGGTGGGATGAGAGCGACGGACCTTCTCACGGCGCTGCGCCGCACGGTGGAGCAGCTCGCCGCGTTCAACGAGCTGGCCAAGGCGCTGACCTCCACGCTCGAGACGCGCGAGGTGCTCGGGCTGGTGATGCAGAAGGTGTCGGCGCTGCTGCGGCCCGCGAACTGGTCGCTCCTCCTGCACGACGAGGTCACCGACAGCCTCTACTTCGAGATCGCGGTCGGGATGGGAGCCGATCGGCTCCGCACCGAGCGGATCGCGGTGGGCGAGGGCATCGTCGGCACCGCCTTCCGGACCGGGAAGCCGCGCCTGGTCGATGACGTGCGGAGCGCGCCCGACTTCTCGCCCCGCTTCGACGCGCTGACCGATTTCCGGACCGGCTCGGTGCTGGCGGTGCCGCTCATCTTCCGCGGCCGAGTGCTGGGCGTCATCGAGCTGGTGAACGGGGAGGGCGACCCGCGCTTCGGCGAGGAGGACCTGGCATCGGTGATGGCCATCGCGGACTTCGCGGCCATCGCCATCCAGAACGCGCGCGACTTCCAGCGGGTCCAGGAGCTGACGCTGGTGGACGAGCACACCGGCCTCGGGAACGTCCGCTCGCTCCGGAAGCAGCTCGACGCCGAGACCACGCGCGCGCAGAGCCTCGGCCACCCGCTGTCGCTCCTGTTCCTGGATCTGGATCACTTCAAGGCGGTGAACGACTCCCACGGGCACCTGGTGGGGAGCGCGCTGCTCCGCGAGGTGGGCGGGCTGCTCCGCGAGGAGCTGCGGCCGGTGGACGCCGCCTTCCGATACGGGGGCGACGAGTTCGCAGTGATGCTGGTGGAGGTCGATACCAAGTACGCGATGCTCACCGCGGAGCGCATCCTGACCCGCTTCCGCGCGCACCGGTTCGGCAGGCCGTCCGGCCTCGACCTCCGGGTGACCGCGAGCGTGGGAGTCGCGGCCTGCCCGGAGCACGCGCTCCAGAGCACCGAGCTCATCGAGGCCGCGGACCGCGCGATGTACCTGGTGAAGAGCCGCGGTCGCGACGGCATCGCGATCGCGGCGAGCTGAGCTTCAGTCGCGTGCCCGGGGCTGCTCAGCCTTCGGCGGCGGCGGCCGGCGCGATGAGCTCCTCGTTCTTGAGGATCTTCGCGCTCTTCTTCAGCGCCTCGACGTAGGACTCCTGCAGCTCCGCCTGGCGCTGGCGCAGGGCTTCCTCGCGGAGCTCGGTCTTCCTCGCCAGGAAGTTGGCGTCGTTCGCCATCTGCCGCGCGGTGACCTCGGCCACCACGAAGGCATCACCGGAGCGGTAGGTCCCGGGGAGCGGCCCGGGGGCATCGCGCCCGAAGGCGGCGGCATGCAGCTCGGGGGCGGCGCCAAGCCGCGGAATGGTCGCCGCGCTCTTCGCGAAGCTGCCGGTGTCGATCGCTCGCGGCTGGTCCCCGGGATCGACCGTCGTCGCGTCCTTGTCCTTCTTGTCCGGGAACTGGGTCGCGAGCGGGGTTCCCTTCAGGAGCGCGGCGGACGCCTTCCGGGCGTCGGCCTCGGCCAGCGCGGAGGCCCGCTCCTTCCTCAGGAGGACCCCGGCGATCTCCCCGGACACCGAGGCCAGCGGCTTCTCCTCGGGCGGCTTCTTCTCCTCGACCTGGAGGAGGTGCCACCCGAACGGGGTGACGACCGGTTCTGACAGCTCGCCGACCTTGAGGTTGAACGCAGCCTGGGCGAACGAGGGCACGAAGGCGGTCCGCTCGTTCCAGCCCAGCTCGCCACCCTGGGCCTTGCTCCCCGGGTCGTCCGACGACTCCTTGGCCACCTGGGCGAAGTCCTTCCCGCCCTGGATCTGCTTCCGGAGCTCGACCGCCCGGTCGTGGGCCTTCACCTTCTCGTCCTCGCTCGGGTTCCGGTTCATCCGGACAAGAATGTGCCGGACCCGGACCTGCTCCCCCTTGGAGTAGGTGCGCTTGTTGGCCTCGTAGTAGGCGGCGATCTCCTTGCCGTGGGCCTTCTCCCAGGCCGCGACCTCGGCGGGG
>CAZDSB010000158.1:0-3571 GCA_964507515.1 uncultured Myxococcaceae bacterium | reverse complement strand
GATCAGGGCCCGGGCGTTCTTGAGCGTGTTGGAGAGCAGCATGGCGATGGTCATCGGACCCACACCGCCTGGCACGGGAGTGATGTGGGAGGCCCGCTCCGCCGCCGCCGCGAACTCGACGTCCCCGACGAGCTTGCCGGTCGGGAGGCGGTTGATGCCCACGTCGATGACCACGGCGCCGGGCTTCACCCAGGCGCCCTTGATGAGCTCGGGCACGCCCACCGCTGCGACCAGGATGTCCGCCCGGGGAACCTCGGCGGCCAGATCGCTCTTGCTGTGGCAGATCGTCACCGTGGCATCGGCGTTGAGGAGGAGGAATGCCATCGGCCGACCCACCAGGATGCTCCGCCCGACGACGACCGCCCGCTTTCCTCGGGGCTTGCAGTCGATCTCCTGGAGCATCCGCATCACGCCCCAGGGAGTACAGGCCACCGTCGCCTCGCGGCCCTGCGCGAGCAGCCCGGCGTTGAACGGATGCAGCCCGTCCGCATCCTTGTCCGGACGCAGAATCCGGAGCAGCGCTTCGGAGTTCACCTGCTTCGGCACCGGGAGCTGCACGAGGATGCCGTGCACGGCGGGATCAGCGTTGAGAGCCTCCAACCGCGTCTGGACCTCGGCGTGCGAGGCCGTTTCGGGAAAGTGGTGCTCGCTGGCCTCGAAGCCCACCTCGGCGGCGGCCTTCTGCTTGCCCGTCACGTAGATCTTGCTCGCCGGATCCTCCCCGACCCGGATGACCGACAGTCCGGGAACGCGGCCGGTGCGCGCCTTCAGCTCCCTGGTCCCCTGCGCCACCTCCTGCCTGACCTTGAGGGCGATGGCCTTTCCGTCGATCAGTGTCGCTGCCATGGCCGCGCACACTACACGAGCCGGCTGATCGCGGAAGCCTCGCTCGACGTGGGACGTGGTCCCTCTGTAGCCTGTCCGTATGTCCCGCGAGCTCATCGACCTGCACATCCACGTGGGCGGAGCCGTGGCGCCGCACGTGCTGTGGTCGCTGGCCCACAACCAGGGGTTCAAGCTCCCGACGAAGAACTACTTCGAGTTCGTGGAGATGATCACCGCGCGCCCGGAGAACGTCTCCAACCTCGATGACTACCTCCGCATCATGCACACCTGGACCGAGAAGATTCAGAGCTCGCCCATGGCCATCGAGCGGAGCGTGTACGAGGTCATCGGCAAGGAGTACCGCGGCAGCCGGGTGACGCAGATCGAGCTGCGCTTCAACCCGATGAAGCGCAACCTCGACTCGACCCTGGACCTGGACCACATCATCCACGCCGCGCTGCGAGGGATGGACCGGGCCACGCTGGAGTACGGGGTCCGCGCAGGGCTCATCTTCTGCCTCGCCCGGGAGTTCGATCACCGCCTCAACTCGATCATCCTCGAGAAGGCCATCAAGTACCGGCACCGTGGCGTCGTCGGGATCGACCTGGCGGGCACCGAGACCCGGGCCCTCGAGCTGGACGCCGACCAGGTCGGCGCCTACCAGGACCTCTTCCAGCGAGCGCGCGACGCGGGGCTCAAGACGACGGTGCACACCGGCGAGACACAGGGGACCGGCGCCGAGGGCGTGATGGCGGTGGTGGAGCGGCTGCGGCCGCATCGGATCGGCCACGGCATCCGGGCGGCGTACGACGACGCGGCGATGCGTCTCTTGAAGGCGCAGGACGTGGTCCTCGAGCTGTGCCCCACCTCCAACCTCCACACCCACGCGGTGAGCGGCGTGGACGAGCTCCGGCACATCGTCCAGACCTTCCTCGACCGCGGGGTGAAGCTGACGCTGAACACCGACGGCCCGTACCTCCTCGAGACCGACATGCAGTCCGAGGTGGAGCTGGTGGAGAAGCACCGGATCATGACCCCCGCGCAGGTGGATCAGGCGCTGGCCTGGGCACGCGAGTACTCCTTCATCCCCTGAAGCGTGGTACTCGCGGGCGAGCCGTGTACGACCTGCTCAAGCGCGGTCTCTTCCTGCTCTCACCGGAGAGCGCCCATGCGCTCGGGATGGCTGCCCTGCGCCTCTGGGGCTCGGTGCGCCGACCACCCCGCCATCCTCACGGCGGTCCAGACGTGTCGGTGACGAGCGCTGGGATGCGCTTCGCCCACCCGGTGGCGCTCGCGGCCGGCTTCGACAAGGACGCAGAGGCGGTGGCGGGGTTCTTCGCGGCCGGCTTCTCCGCCGTCGAGGTGGGGACGGTGACGCGGCGTCCCCAGGCGGGCAACCCCGCGCCCAGGCTCTTCCGCATCCCCGAGGCCCGAGCGCTCATCAACCGGATGGGGTTCAACAACCACGGGGCGGAGGCGATGGCCGCTCGGCTCCGCGCACTGCGAACGCGGCCCGGTCCGGTGGGCGTCAACCTGGGAAAGAACAAGGACACGCCGCTGGAGCGCGCCGTGGACGACTACGTCGCGGGCGTGGAGGCGCTCGGCGCCCTCGCTGACTACGTCGTCATCAATGCCAGCTCGCCAAACACCCCCGGGCTCCGGCAGCTGCAGCAGTCGGAGCCGCTCCGGGTCCTGCTCTCGACCGTGAAGGCGCGCCTCGACGCCGTCGCGCCGGGCAAGCCGCTGTTTCTGAAGATTGCTCCCGACCTCGCGCCCGGCGAGGTGGAAGAGGTGGTCGACGTGGCGGTGGAGGTCGGGATTGCGGGACTCATCTGCACCAACACCACCCTCACCCGGCCAGGTGTGAGAGGGCCCGTGGCGGCGGAGGCCGGAGGACTCTCGGGCGCCCCCCTGGCCCCGCTCTCGCTCGCGACACTCCAGTGGGCGGCCGCCCGGGGCCGAGGACGGCTCGCGCTGTGGGCCTCGGGCGGCATCTTCACGGCGGACGACGTTCTGGAGCGGCTCGAGGCCGGCGCGGACCTGGTTCAGGTCTACACGGCGTTCGTCTACGAGGGCCCGTCCCTGGTCCCGGCGCTGCTGGCCGGGCTCCGGGCGCAGCTGAAGGCCCGTGGCGCGACCTCGATCCCGGCGCTCCATGTAGCCGCCGCGCTCGGTCTGATCCGGACGCTCAACCCCCCGCCCCGGGGAGAGGCCTGAGGAAGCGCAGTCGCGCGGAGTCGCCGGCCCTCACGGCGGACCTCGTCACGCTCACCACCCCATCCGCGAGAGCGTCGCACCGAACCGGGCGTCCGCTCTCAGGTTGGCGAATCGAGGGTCCAGCGACAGCCAGACGAGCCAATGCGCGCGCTCATCCACCGCGCGCGAGAGCCACTGGAAGGCCTCGTCGGTCTCTCCGAGCCCGGCGTGGACCAGCGCGATGCCGTAGGGCGTGACGTAGCTGGAAGACGCGAGCCGCTGCATCCGGGCGAGCATCGCCCGGGCCTGCTCCTTCTGACCGGAGGCACCGAAGAGATGTCCCATGGCGGCGAGCGTCACCGGCCAGTCCGGCTGGATGCGGTCGGCCTCGGTGTACTCGGCAAGGGCCGCCGGCCAGTCCCCGCGCGCCTCGTGGGTCCGCCCGAGCCACAGGTGCGCGAGCAGAAACGCAGGGGAGGTCCGGAGCACGTCCCGGAACTGCGCGACCGCGGGTTCCGTCTTCCCCGAGTAGTAGAGCTCGAACCCCACG
>CAZDSB010000157.1:0-9767 GCA_964507515.1 uncultured Myxococcaceae bacterium | reverse complement strand
ATGCGCCAGGCGATGCCCGGATCCGGGAAGTCAATCGCCCCTTCGCGGACGACGGTGGTGATGCCCTCCACCAGCGGCGCGTAGACGATGTACGAGTGGCCCACCACCCAGCCTATGTCGCTGGTGCACCAGAAGACGTCGTCCTCCTTCAGGTCGTAGAAGGTCCGCAGGTGGTAGGCGGTCCCCACCATGTAGCCGCCGTGCACGTGGACGACGCCCTTGGGCTTCCCGGTGGAGCCCGAGGTGTAGAGGATGAACAGCGGGTGCTCGCTGTCCACCTGCACCGGGGCGACGTCGGGCTTGCTCCGCTGGACCAGCTCGCGGAAGTCCACCTCGCCCTTGCGGAGCGGCCGCCTGCCCCCGGCGCGACGCTGAAACCAGACGACGTGGGGCACGTCGAGGCCGGTCAGCGCCTCGTCGACGATGCCCTGGAGCTCCACCAACTTTCCGCGGCGAAAGCCGATGTCGCCGGCGATGATCACCTTCGCGCCGGCGTCGGTGATGCGATCGCGGAGGGCGCCCACGCCGAGGCCCGCGTACACGACCGAGTGGACGGCTCCGAGGCGGGCGACCGCCAGCATCGAGGCCATGCCCTCGAGCGTCAGCGGCATGTAGATGATGACCCGATCCCCGACGCCGACCCCGAGCGAGCGGAGCCCGCTGGCGAGCCGCGAGACGAGGTCTCGGAGCTCTCCGTAGGTGATGCTCCGCTCGGTGCCGTCCTCGTCGATGCAGATGAAGGCCGGGTGGTTGCGCCGCGGTCCGTCGGCGTGACGGTCGAGCGCGTTCTCGGTGATGTTGCACTTCGCCCCGAGGAACCACTTGTGGTCGGGCACGCGCCAGTCGAGCACCCGCGTCCACGGCTGTGACCAGCGGAAGCGCCTGGCCTGCTCGCCCCAGAAGCCCTCCGGGTCGGCGAGGCTGCGCGCGTGCTCGGCCTTCACGTCTTGGAGACTGGCGGCACGGCGGATCTTCTCCGGCGCCGGAATGCCCTCTCCCACTTCGAGGAGATGCTCGAGTGCCATCTCGGTCCTCCTGCCACCGTCCACAGCCAACAGGCCACGCGGCGGCGGCGATTTCAAGCGGCGAAGCGTGGCGCAGATTCTGCGGGTTCAGCAGTCGCCGCGCCCGCATCAATTGCGCGGCGGACTCCACAGCTCCCCGCCCTCCCGGGCACGGGCGATCGCGTCGGCCACGGCGATGGCATCCTTCGCCTCGGCCACGTCGTGCACCCGGACCACGTCGGCCCCGTGCAGGACCGCCAGGGCGGCGACCGAGGCCAGGCTTCCGGAGAGGCGCTGCTCCGGAGGCCGGCCGCCGGAGAGAGCGCCGATGAACCGTTTCCGGCTGGTCCCCACCAGGACCGGGGCGCCGAGGACCCGCAGCTCGGCGAGATGCCGGAGCAGGAACACGTTGTGGCCGGACGTCTTCCCGAAGCCGATGCCGGGATCGACCCAGATCCGCTCCCGGGCGACGCCGGCGGCCACGGCGCGCTCGACCCGTCCGGCGAGGAGCTCGATCACCTCGGCGACGACGTCGTCGTAGCGAGGGTCCACCTGCATCGTGTCGGGAGTCCCCTGGATGTGCATCAGGGCGAGCGTGGCGCCGGCCTCGGCCACCGCGTTCGCGAGCGCCGGGTCGTGCCCGAGCCCGCTCACGTCGTTCACCAGGGCTGCCCCGAGACGGAGCGCCTCCCGCGCCACGGAGGCCTTGCGCGTGTCGACGGACACCGGCACGTCGCTGGAGGCGCGGACGGCCTCGAGCACCGGCAGCACCCGGTCGAGCTCGACCTGGAGCGGCACCTCGGCAGAGCCCGGCCGGGTCGACTCCCCGCCGATGTCGATCAGGTCCGCGCCGGCCCCGGCGAGGGCGAGGGCGTGCTGGACCGCGGCGTCGCGCTCGAGATGGAGTCCCCCGTCGCTGAAGCTGTCCGGGGTGACGTTCACCACTCCCATCAGGAACGTCCGCTCGCCCCAGCGAAAGGTGCGCCTACCGAGGACGGAGGGGTCTGGCGGGACGTCCGCGGCGGTGGCGGCGTCGAGCGCGCGGGCCAGCTCGACCCGTCCCGCGCGCTCGGCGAGGCGGGCGAGGCCTTCCAAACCGGCGCGGGTGCCAGACACCGTCGCGCCGCCGGGTCGCCGCTCGGGATCGGAGAGGATGACCGTCAGCCGGGAATCCTCGACGTTGCGGAGGAACCGAGTCTCCGGGATCCCGAGCCCGGTGACGAGGAGGAACGCCCGCCCGACCGACTCGAGCAGCGGTTGCCGCGCGGCAGGGACGAGCCCGATCCGCTCCCAGGCGGGCTCGAGGTCGTCATCGCGGTCGAGATGGATGGGGCGAGCGAGGATCACCGGCTCGGAGTGCTAGCAGAGAACTCGCCGGGCGGCTGCCCGTGTTCAGTCCTCTGCCTCGCTCGGCAGACTCGGGCGCCTTCCTGACCGGACGCTGATCCTCACCTGCCCGGCGGAAGTGCCGAGCAGCGGCCCGCAGTGCAGCTCCCGCCCGGGCACTCCACATCCGACCTGCAGCCGGACGAGGACGCCGAGCAGCTGCCGTTGCGGCAACTCCCGCCCGGGCACTGCGCGTCGGTGAAGCAGCTCGCGTCCGGCGGGACCTGGGAGCAACGTCCGCCGCGGCAGCTCCCTCCCGGGCAGTCGGAATCGTTGGCGCAGCCCGGGCGCGCGCGGACGCAGGTTCCGGATCGACAGCTGCCGGCTCCGCACTCCGCATCGGACATGCAGCCGGGCCAGGCCTGCGCCGCCGCCGGGCCAGTCCAGCCCAGCGCGAGCAGCATCATCGAGAGCACTGTCAGCGCTGAACGACGCATCGCGAGGCCTCCACCCCGGGTCACGAGCGACCGCGGCAGCGGGCCGCGACCTCCCCGCAGAACACGCGGAGGACGCCGGAAGTGAAGATCCCGAAAACGACACCGCCCTCGCCGGCCGGAGCCAGCGAGGGCGGAGTTCCTCGAGGCGATGCCCTGCTCAGGCCTTGTTCGGCTCGAGCGCCGGGAGCGGCTGGATCCCCTCGAGGATCCGGCGCTTCTCCTTCTCCTTCGCCCTCGGCGGCTGGACCCGCGGCTTCGGCCGCTCGCGCGTGATCGTCCCGCCGTTGACCAGGATCTCCACGTCCTCGGCGTCTAGGGTCTCGTACTCCATCAGCGCGTCGGCGATGCGCTTGAGCGTCTCGAAGTTGTCGGTGAGGAGCTTCTTCGCCCGCTCGTAGCAGCCGACGACGATCTCCCGGACCTCGGCGTCGATCTGCCGCGCCGTGTCCTCCGAGTAGTCCGGACGGCTGGCGAAGTCCCGGCCCAGGAACACCTCGCCCTCGCGCGCCCCGAAGGCCAGCGGCCCGAGCTTGCTGCTCATGCCCCAGCGGCAGACCATCGCCCGGGCGGTCTCGGTGGCGCGCTCGATGTCGTTCGCCGCGCCCGAGCTCATCTCGTTGAAGACCAGCTCCTCGGCGAGGCGGCCACCCATCGCCATGCAGATCTGATCGAGCGTGGCCCCGCGGTAGAGGTTGAACTTGTCCTCGGTGGGCAGCGACCAGGTCACGCCGAGCGCCTGCCCGCGCGGGATGATGGTGACCTTGTGCACCGGGTCGCACCCGGGGAGAAGCTTCGCCACCAGCGCGTGCCCGGCCTCGTGCACCGCGGTGTTCCGCTTCTCCTTCTCGGTCATGATCATGGACTTCCGCTCGGGGCCCATGAAGACCTTGTCCTTGGCGGACTCGAAGTCGGTGTTGTCCACCCGCTCCTTGTTCTGGCGGGCGGCGAAGAGGGCGGCCTCGTTGACCAGGTTCTCGAGGTCCGCGCCGGTCATGCCCGGCGTACCGCGAGCGATGACCTCGAGGTCCACCTCGCCCGACAGCGGGACGCGCTTGGTGTGGACCTGGAGCACGCCGATGCGGCCGTTGAGGTCGGGCCTGGGAACGACGATCCGCCGGTCGAACCGGCCCGGGCGCTGGAGCGCCGGGTCGAGGACGTCCGGACGGTTGGTGGCCGCGATGAGGATGACGCCCTCGTTGCTCTCGAAGCCGTCCATCTCCACCAGGAGCTGGTTGAGCGTCTGCTCCCGCTCGTCGTGACCGCCGCCCAGGCCCGCGCCACGGTGCCGGCCGACGGCGTCGATCTCGTCGATGAAGATGATGCAGGGGGCGTTCTTCTTGCCCTGCTCGAAGAGGTCACGGACCCGGCTCGCGCCGACGCCCACGAACATCTCCACGAAGTCCGAGCCGGAGATGCTGAAGAACGGGACGCCCGCCTCGCCGGCCACCGCCTTGGCCAGGAGCGTCTTCCCGGTGCCCGGAGGGCCCATCATCAGCACGCCCTTCGGGATGCGGCCGCCGAGCTTGGTGAACTTCTTGGGGTCCTTCAGGAAGGCGATGATCTCCTCGAGCTCTTCCTTGCACTCGTCGATGCCGGCGACGTCGGAGAAGGTGACCTTGTTGTGGCTCTCGCTGAGGAGCTTGGCCTTCGACTTCCCGAAGGTCATCGCCTTGCCGCCCGTCCCCTGCAGCTGGCGCATGAAGAGCACGAAGAAGACGAAGAGGAACACCACCGGCATCCACTGTCCGAGGATGGTGAGCCAGAGGTTGTTCTGCTCCTCCTTCTCGTACTTCACGTCCACCCCGGACTCGCGGAGCTTCTGGAGCATCACCGAGTCCGCGGGGGGGCCAATGGTCCGGAACCGCTCCTTGCTGTCCTCGAAGGTGCCCGAGTAGGTGTTGCCCCGGACGTTGACCTGGCGGACCTTCTTCTCCTCGATCTTCGACAGGAGCGCCGTGAAGGTGGGCTCCTGCACCTCGTCCTGGTTGCGGTTGAAGATGTGGAAGAAGCAGACGAACAGGGCGATCAGAATCACCCACAGTCCGATGGTTTTGTAGCTGGAACGCACGTGTGGACTGCCCCTTTCGGCCCCGGGCGCGACCCCGACCCCTTGTCCGGGGCCGAGATCCAGCATTCTGACGGGCCGTCCGGGCCACTCGCAAGCACTCGGACAGGCACGCCCGCCCAGCGCCTATAACCAACCCTGCCTCGGGGTGCTCGTTGTGCGACTCACCGGTCGCCGATCGGCTCCGACTGGAGGAACGGACCGGGGCCGGGGTGGGCGTGAGGCCACAGACCGACCACCCACAGGACCCGTCCCCGGGCGTCTGCCACCAGAGGCCAGGCTGCCCGCGACTCCACCGGAATCGAGGCGTCCACGAGCACGTCCTGGACCCGCCGGCTCGGCCCTCCCTCGGGGCCCACCCGATCGCCGGGCCTCCGGGCGCGCACGACGAGGGGCCGCGCACCCGCCCCCGCGGGAATGCCGGGCCCCGGTCCCAGCCAGACGCGGAATGGGCCGAACTCCACCGGCACGCCGTCATCGAGCTCGCGTGCCGCCGGCGTCTCGGCCCCCGGCGTCCGGGGCAAGACGCGGACCCAGCTTCCCTCCGCGGAGAGCACCGCGCGGCCGGGGAGACCGGTGCGACTCCCGCGATCGATGGCCCCGGCGACGTCGCGGAGGAGCCCGTCCGAGACCGGGTGACCGAGCGCCTCGAGCCAGGAACGGAGGGCCCTCGCGCGGATCGGCCACGGCAATGCGCGAACCGCCACCGCGTCGAGCCCCGTCCCCTCGCGCACGCGCTCGAGGGCCTGCGCGGCCTGCCCGGAGAGCAGCTCCTCGTCCTCCGCAGCGGAACGAGCGAAGCGCGCCAGCCGCTCCACGACCGAGGGACCGGCAGCCTCGCGGAGCGCGGGCAAGACGTGGTGCCGGATGCGCGTCCGGAAGAGCCGGGGATCCGCGTTGGTCGGGTCCCGCGCCGGAACGAGGCCCGCCGCCGCGACGAAGGCCTCGGTCTCGGCCCTCCGGACGCCCAGCAGGGGACGGAGCAGTCGCGGGGCATCGGTCCGGATCCCAGCCGCCCCCCGGAGCGCCGAGCCCCGCGCCAGCCGCATCAGGAGGGTCTCGGCCTGGTCGTCGGCCGTGTGGGCGGTGGCGATGGCGGCGTAGCCATGGTCCCGGGCCATCCGCTCGAGGGCCGCGTAGCGAGCCGTCCGCGCCCGGGCCTCGACGCCCGGACCCGGGCGAAGGTGCAAGGACTCCGTGTGGAATGGCAGACCCAGCGAGCGTGCGAGCTCCCGGACTCTCTCCACCTCGGCAGCCGCCGCGGGCCGGAGCCCATGGTCGAGCGACGCCACCCCCGTTCGGCCGCCCGCCACCCCGGCCGCTGCGACCAGGAGCGCGAGGGAATCGACTCCGCCGGACACGGCCACGAGAATTCTTCCGGCCTGGCGCTCGAACGACGCCGCAACCGCTCGCTCGATGACAGCTCGGTTCAGGGGGTCGTCGTGCATGCGACAGGCGTCCACACGTGAGGGGTGACATCGCACCGGTCAGCAGGTTGAGACCGGTCGGGGCCGCCCTTAGAATGACAGTCAGTCGGTGGCAGTGGCGACGGGGGTGAGGAATGGGCGAGCCACCGCGCGTGTTCTTGGTTTCGAAAATGAATGAGTGTTGGGCCTAGGGGTCCCCCCCCTCCCCCTCTGGGCCCACGGGGGTCGCAGGGAGTCATCTCTGCCGCCCCTTCTTTCCCGGGCGCCCCGGTTCCCTCGCGGAACCGGGGCGCTCGCTTTTTCGGAACTCAGCCAAATGATTGACCGATCCGCACGCGTGGCGGAGACTCCCCCTCAGAGCACGTCGGGCACTCCTGTGGACACCCGTCCGACGTTGACGTTTGACCTGACCCCGGGAGCACCCAAGAGATGGCCGGAACCGACAAGCGCAAGCAGAGTTTGTACTTCCCGGAGGAGATGCTCCGGGAGATCCAGGAAGAGGCCACGAGGCAGGATCGCTCGCTCTCCTGGGTGGTGCAGCAGGCGTGGCGCATCGCCCGCGAACGCATCAAGGCCTTCCCCGCGGTGAACGATGTCACGGGCGAGCCCGCGCTCCCCGACACGCGCGAGGAAGCCTGATGCCGGGCACCGATCACCGGAAACAGTCGCTGTATTTCCCCGAGGAGATGCTGATGGAGATCCAGCACGAGGCGACGCGGCAGGACCGCTCGCTCTCGTGGATCGTCCAGCAGGCCTGGAAGGTCGCTCGCGGCGACATCCAGAAGATGCCCTCGGTGAACGACGTCCTCTCCGGACGCTGAGCACTGGCCGGTGGCGCGCCCCTGCGCGCCTCGATGAGCAGCGACACCGCGCGAGCGGTCAGGCGGCCTCTGCCTCGAGCTTGAAGCCGCCCCGCTCCAGCATCTGCTTCAGCTCGGCCTTGTTGATGGCCTTGGTGTAGGCCTCCTGGGGCTCGACTAGCTTCTTCTTCACCAGATCGAACAGGGCGTCGTTGAGGGTCTGCATCCCGACGTTCTTCCCGGTCTGCATCGCAGAGGGGATCTGGAAAGTCTTCCCCTCGCGGATCAGGTTCGCGACGCCCGAGGTGGCGATGAGGATCTCCATCGCCGCGACTCGGCCGCCGCCGATCTTCTTGCACAGGGTCTGGGTGATGACGCCCTTGAGGCTCTCGCTGAGCATCATCCGGATCTGCTCCTGACGGTCGGCGGGGAACTGGTCGATGATCCGGTCGACGGTGCTCGGCGCGGTGTTGGTGTGGAGTGTCCCGAAGACGAGGTGACCGGTCTCCGCGGTCTCGATGGCGATGGCGATGGTCTCGAGGTCGCGCATTTCGCCCACCAGGACGATGTCCGGGTCCTCGCGGAGCGCCGCGCGGAGGGCGTGCTTGAAGGAGCCGGTGTGCACGCCGATCTCTCGCTGGTTCACCAGGCACCGCAGATTGGGGTGCACGAACTCGATCGGGTCCTCGATGGTGATGATGTGATCGTCCCGGTTGCGGTTGATGTGGTCGATCATCGAGGCCAGGGTGGTGCTCTTCCCCGAGCCGGTGGGGCCGGTCACCACCACCAGACCCTTGTTGAGGAAGCAGAGGTCCAGGACGTGCTGGGGCAGCCCCATCTCCTGGGCAGTGCGGATGGTGTTGGGGATCTGCCGCATCACGCTGCCGATTCCCTTGCGGTCCTCGAAGAGGTTCACGCGGAAGCGCGCACGCGGCAGCTCGTAGGCGAAGTCGGTGTCCTTGATCGACAGCCACTGCTCCCGGTTCTTCTCCGGAGCGATGGAGAAGAGCATGTCCTTCAGCCGGCCCGCGGACAGCGGCGGGTGACCCTCGATGGGGGTCATGTCACCGTCCACCCGGAGGATGGGCGTGGTGTCGGAGGAGATGTGGAGGTCCGAGGCCTTCCGGTCCAGCATGAAGTTCAGCAGCTGGTCCATCGCGGCCCGGGGATCCGCGGCGGGGCTCGGGGCCGCCCCCGACCCGGCGCTCGACGCCTTCGGGGCGGGCCCGGGCGCTGCGACGGCCGCGGGCTTTGCTGCCGGCGCCGCCTCGGCCCGTCCTCCGCCCTTCCCCGTGCCGGGGAGCTCACGAAACTGGAGGTCCTTCACCTGTCCGCGGCGCGCTCCGGCCTGCGAGCCCATCGGGATCCCGGGCTGAGAGCCGGTGGGGATCCCGGTGGCGGCGGGCGTCGGCGGCTTGCCCGGGTTCACGACCCCGGGGGGCCCGTGCATGTAGTCGTGGAGCATTTCGGCGGCGGAGGCGAGCTCGATGGGCTCGCCCTCGTCCTCGGCGCCCTTCTCGGCCGGCCGCACCATCGCCCGGACCTGCCCGCCGTTCCGCTCGAAGGTCACGGCGACGCGACCCGCAGGCGCGCCGTACTCGAACGTCGTCACCCCCGGCGCGGGGAAGCTGCTGCGCATCTCGCTCGGCACGACCTCGGCGAAGATGCCGGCAATCTGCTGCGCGGTGAGCTGCTGGCGCAGGACGGGCACCTCGCCGGAGCTGGCGCGCATGATCGCCGGCGAGCCGGTCTCGAAGATGAGCTCGGTGCCTTCCCGCAGAAGCCGTTCGAAGATCGGATCGAGTCTCGCCACGGCTTCCGAGTCTACGTCAAACCGCCTCGCTGCTCGCTTGTCCGGCAGGCGGCTCGAACCGGGCGATGAGCGGAACGTGGTCCGAGAGGCCGTGGAACGGCCCGCGACCGAACGGCTCCGTCCCGGCGAGATCCACCCACCGGATGCCGTTGCCGCCGAAGAGGTGGTCGAGGTGCATCCGGAGTCGGAAGAAGCCCGCGGTGGGGAAGCCACTGTGGGACCGATCGATCTGCTTCAGCGACTCCTGCGCGCCGATCCATCCCACCTCTTCCGACAGGTACCGGTACACCGGCGAGGCGGGCGAGGAGTTGAAGTCGCCCCCGACGACGAACGGGTCTCCGTTGGCGTGGGCCTGGACGAAGCTGGCCAGCTTCTTCGCCTCGATGAGCTGGTTGAGGCCGAAGCCCATCTTTTCCTTCTCGCTCCAGAACTCGCGGGTGAAGGGGGTGGGAAGGCTGAGGTGGGTGTTGAAGACGTGGAAGCACCGGCCCGACGGCATCGCGAGCCGCACGTGGGCGCAGATCCGGCTCTGCTTGGTGTCCTTGAGGCGGGCCACGTGGTGGTGGGTGATGGAGAACGGGCTGCCGACGTTGCTGCCCTCCACCCGGAGACGGTTGCGATTGACGATGACCGCGAGGCCCGTCGTGTAGAGCGTGGTGGAGCGAAACTGGTAGGTGTGGGCGCGGAAGTGGAACGCGTCGTAGGGGAACACCAGCCTCGCCCGGGCGAAGGCGGCCTCGAACGCGGCCATGAACGACTCGAGCTGGGTGTTCGTGCCCCGGAAGGCGAGCGTGCTTCGCAGGGACCGGGTCTCCACCTCCTGGAGGCAGATGAC
>CAZDSB010000156.1:0-5155 GCA_964507515.1 uncultured Myxococcaceae bacterium | reverse complement strand
GAAGTCGGTCATCGACGCGGTCAAGGCCTCGCCGGTGCCCATCATCCTCTTCATCGACGAGGCGCACACCCTCATCGGCGCGGGAGGACAGGCCGGCGGCAGCGACGCGGCGAACCTCCTCAAGCCGGCGCTCGCGCGTGGTGAGCTGCGCACCGTCGCCGCCACCACCTGGAGCGAGTTCAAGAAGTACTTCGAGAAGGACGCGGCGCTGGAGCGCCGGTTCCAGCCGGTGAAGGTGGACGAGCCGGACGAGGAGGCGGCGATCACCATGATCCGCGGCCTGGCCCCGCTCTACGAGAAGACGCACGGGGTCACCATCCGCGACGAGGCGGTGGTCGCGGCGGTGAAGCTCAGCCAGCGCTTCCTCTCCGGTCGCCAGCTCCCGGACAAGGCGGTGGACCTGCTCGACACCGCGAGCGCCCGGGTGAAGATGGAGCTCGCCACCCGGCCGGACGCCCTCGTGGCGCTGGAGACGGAGCAGCAGGCGCTGAAGGAGGCGAAGGAGCGGCTGACCCGCGACCGCTCCGAGGCTCACCCCATCGAGGAGGGCTCGGTCGAGCGGATCGACGAGGCGCTCGCCGCGGTCGAGCGAAGGAAGAGCGAGCTGCAGCAGGCCTGGGAGGCCGAGCTCGCCGAGGTGCGCGCCCTCCAGGAAGCGCAGAAGACGCTCGCCGCGGCGCCGGAGGGAGCTGCTCGCGAGACGGCGATGAACGGCGTGCGCGAGGTCCGGACGAAGCTCGCCGCCGCCCGGGGAGACCGGACGCTCGTCCACCCCGAGGTCGACGCCGACGCGGTGGCCCAGGTCATCTCGCAGTGGACGGGCATCCCGGCCGGGAAGATGCGCAGCGACCTGGCAGAGCGGGTGCTGAACCTGGAAGCCACGCTGGGCAAGCGCATCCGTGGGCAGCCGGCCGCCGTCCGCACCGTCGCCGAGGTCATCCGGACCGCGCACGCCGGCATCCGGAATCCCGGCACGCCGGTGGGAGTGCTCCTCTTCGTGGGACCCTCCGGCGTCGGCAAGACCGAGACCGCCATCGCCCTGGCCGACGCGCTCTACGGCGGCGAGCGGTTCATGACCTCGATCAACATGAGCGAGTTCCAGGAGAAGCACACCGTCTCGCGCCTGGTGGGCTCGCCGCCGGGGTACGTGGGCTACGGCGAGGGAGGCATCCTCACCGAGGCGGTGCGACAGCGGCCCTACTCGGTCGTATTGCTCGACGAGTGCGAGAAGGCCGACCTGGAGGTGATGAACCTCTTCTACCAGGTGTTCGACAAGGGGGTCCTCAACGACGGCGAGGGCCGCACCATCGACTTCAAGAACACCGTGGTCGTGCTCACCAGCAACCTCGCCACCGAGCAGACGGTCGAGCTGTTCGAGGGCGGCGCCACGCCGACCGCGGAGGAGGTGACCGCCGCCATCCGCCCCGTGCTCAGCGCGCACTTCAAGCCGGCGCTCCTGGCGCGCATGACCGTCGTCCCCTACGCGCCCATCGGCTCGGAGGTGATGAAGGAGATCGTCCGGCTGAAGCTCGCGAGCCTCGTGTCCCGGATCGAGTCCGCGCACGGAATCCAGGCCCGGTTCGCCGACGCCGCGGTCGATGCGCTCGCCTCCCGCTGCACCGAGAGCGAGACCGGCGCCCGGAACGTGGACCAGATACTCAGAAGCTCCCTCCTCCCCGAGCTCTCGCGCGAGCTGCTCACCCGGATGGCCGCCGGCACGGTGCCGGCGAAGCTGGAGGTCGGCCTGGCCGACCAGGGCAAGTGGACCTTCGCCTTCGAGGGGGTGCGATGATCCGGCGCGGCTGGGCGCCTCCATTCATCGTCGTCGCACTCCTCCCGGCCTGCTCCCATGCCCCGCCCCCTCCGGAGGCGCTGTGCCAGGCCCGGCGCGCCGCGGATGCTCCGGCCGAGGTGCTGCCCGAGGAGTGGGCGGCGCTCCTGCTCCACGGCTACGACCCGCGCACGCAGTCGCTCACCGGTGCGGCGCTGGATTGCACGGGGGCACCAGTGGCCTGGTCGGAGGTGGACGACGCCTGCGCGGTCCGCGAGGAGCCACCGCCGAAGGCGCTCCCCCGGCGCGGACCTCCGCCGGCGATCGTGGCCACGCTCTCCGAGCGCGAGCGGCTGGTCTGGGTGCCAATGCTCGGCACGACCGACGGCGAAGCGCTGGGGCCCCTCGCCCGCGTGCGGGTGGATCCGGGAGCGCTCGCCGTGGTGGCGCTCGGAACCGCCCGTGGCGCTCCGGAACGCGCGTCCCTCCGGCTCGAGCAGCTGGGCGGGGTGGACGTGGCGTTGCTGGAGGGGCAGCGCTGTCAGGGCGCGGTCTGCCAGCGTCCCGTCCGTCTGCTCCCGCTGCGCGGCCGGCGCTTCATCGGAGAGCCGTTCACCACCCTGACCGGAACGTGCGCCGGACCGGCCATCGTCTGGGTGCACCGCCAGCTCGAGCGCAGCGGCGGGCCGGGAATCACCCGGGTCTTCGAGCTGGACAGCACGCTGAGCCCCAACCCGGCGGCGCTGGCGGTGCACGAGCAGCTGACCATCCGGGAGCGCGATCCGCACGGAGGCGCGGGCAACATCGTGCGCCGCGCGCAGGACGACCGGTCCATCACCCTCGACGGAGGGCGGATGCGCGTGGATCACCCGTCGCTCTGGACGCGTCTCGAAGACTTCCTGAGGTAGGCTTTCGAGGACTACGGCTGCACGCGCGCGGCGAGGTCCTTCGCGGCGACGTCTTGCAGCGTGGGGCTGGGGATGCTCGCCCGGAGCGCGCCCTTCTCCGAGCGGCTCCGGGGATCCCACTCGGTGAGCACCAGGAACGGCCCCGAGGCGGTCTGCTCGGACCGGAGCAGCAGCAGGCGCTCCACCCCGAGCAGGTCGAACACGCGGGCCAGCAGCTCGGGGCGGCCACCCTTCACCGCGATGCACGGGCCCGCCCCCGGAGCGATGGCTCCCTCCAGCCCGGAGGAGAGCGTGACGGTGTTCGGCGGATCGCCGACCCGGGGCACCGTCACCAGCCGGCCCATCCCGCGCCGGGAGAACGCCGCCTCCACCAGGTAGTCGCCCGGCGGCATCTGCACGCTCACCGGGGCCTTTCCGACCGGGCGGCCGGAGACGAAGACCGGAGCTCCCGCGACGTCCACCTTCACGTCGAGGCGATTCGTCCCGGCGGCCTTCACCGCCGCGCGCGCCGCGTCGACCGCCTTCCGGTACGACGGTGGGTAGTCGGAAGGGTCCGGCTCGAAGCCCGGGTCGAGGGTCACGAGCCGCCGCAGCGTCCGGTCCGTGGCCTGCGCCTCGGACTTCATCGTCACCAGGGCCCGGGTGGCCATCGCGTCGCGAAGGAGCGCCCAGCGCTCGTCGGAGGGAAAGAGTCGGAGCGCCTCCTCCTGGACCCGGTCGAGCTCCTGCACCGCCTTCGGGGCGCGCCCGCCGTAGAAGGTGTCTCGCGCGGCGTCGAGAGCCTTCCTCAGATCTGGAAGGTTGCGGGCCGGGAGCCCGCCGAGCCGTGCGGCGGTGTCGGCCTCCGAGACCAGACCCGACTTCAGGCGCGGAGCGAGCTGCTCCCGCAGCAGCGTCACCCGGCTCCTGGCGAGCGGCGCCTCGCATCCGTCCACGCCGATGACCGCGGTCCGACGCACGGACGCGTCCCCGGACTGCGTGAGCGCGAGCAGCAGAAGGGTCCCGAGCATGTGAGGGGTCAGCGTACTCGAACGCGCCGGGTCTCCCGCTCACCCGGACGGATCTCCACCTCGAAATCGCTGGGCTTCGGTCCCTTGATCAGGATGCGATGCGTCCCGGG
The DNA here is from genome assembly GCA_964507515.1 of uncultured Myxococcaceae bacterium. GTDB lineage: Bacteria > Myxococcota > Myxococcia > Myxococcales > Myxococcaceae > RPRB01. The sequence continues at coordinate 1,356 of CAZDSB010000156.1, read as the reverse complement.
CGACAGGACGTACTCGTGCATGCCCACGTGCTCGGCGCGGACCAGCTTCCCGTCCACGTACACCGCGCCCCAGGGGATGACGGTCAGGGCGAGCGTGCCGGGGTCGCTGCTGGGCGTGGGGAGGTCGGCCGGAGGCGGCGGAGGGGGCTCGATCTTCTTCATCGGCTCGGGCGTCAGGTTCAACGCGACGTCGTCGGGACGGCCCGGGTCACGCGTGCCCGCCGGCGCCGGCGTGGGGCCACTGCCGTGACGGGACAGCGTCCAGGTCAGGCCCACCCCCACCACGAGCAGCACGGCGGCAGCTCCCACGGCCGCCGGAACGCGATGGCCGTTCACCCAAGTGACGAGGGCGGCGCGGAGCTGCTGGATCCGCTCGGCGAGTGGCGGCCCGGCGGGAGGCTTCGGCTGTACGGGGCTCTGGGTGACCGGCGTGCGGGTCACCGGCGTCCGGTGCGAGCCCTCGTCCCGTGCGGTTCCCCCGGAGAGCACGGTCCGGGCGCTGGCGGTGGCCGAGAACGCGTCCGGGGGCACCTCGGGCTCGAGCCCGGCCATCTCCTCGGCGATGCCCTGGGCGGCCGCTGCGACGAGCGCCGGCGTGGGTCTCCGGCCGATGTCCTGCGGTGGCGGGACCGAGCGCGAGACGCTCGGCTCGGCGCGCTTGGCCTCGATGGGGAAGAGCTCCCGCATCCAGGCTCCCACGTCGGTGTCGTCGGGGGAGCGGGCGGTGCGGAGCACGATGTGCGCGAGCGCGCGCTCCAGCTCCTGCGCGGACTGGTAGCGGCGCGAGGGGTCCCGCTCCAGCGCACGGAGGATGACGCGGTCGAGCTCCTCGTCCACCTCGGGGTTGAGGTCGGAAGGCGCGAGAACCTCCCGCTCCTGCACCGCGCGGAGCACACCCACGTCGCTCTCCGCGTCGAAGAGGCGGCCCGCGGTGAGCAGCTCCCAGAGGATGATGCCGAGGGCGAACACGTCGGTCCGTGGATCCACCCGCTCGCCGCGGGCCTGCTCGGGCGACATGTACGCGAACTTTCCCTTCAGCATGCCGCTGCTGGTGGCGCGGTTGCTCGCCTTGGCGATGCCGAAGTCGGTGAGCTTCACCGCGCCGTCGTAGGAGAGCAGGACGTTGTGCGGCGTGACGTCGCGGTGCACGAGCTCGAGAGAGCGCCCGCCATCGCTGAGGCGGTGGGCGTACGCCAGCCCCCGGGCGACCTCCTGGCCGAGGTGAGCCACCAGCACCGCTGGCAGCGGGACGCTCAGCTCGCGGGCACGCTTGTGGGCCTCGGACAGCGACCGGCCGCGCACGTACTCCATCGCGAGGTAGTAGGTCTCCTCGTGGCGCGCGAAGTCGATGATCTG
>CAZDSB010000155.1:0-3555 GCA_964507515.1 uncultured Myxococcaceae bacterium | reverse complement strand
GTCCGCCCGAGGCACGACGCAAGCCACGGGTGAGCTCGTTCCTCGATGCGAACTTCGAGCGGATCCTCGAGCTGCGCCCCGACCTGGTGCTCGGCTTCTCGGATCTCCAGGCAGACATCGGCCGGGAGCTCTGCAAGCGCGGCGTGCCGGTCCACCTCTTCAACCAGCGGAGCGTGTCCGAGATCCTCCAGTCGATCCGCCTCACCGGCGCGCTGGTGGGGCTGGCCGAGGAGGCGGACGCGCTCGCGATCCGACTCGGCGCGGGCCTCGCGAGGCACGCGGAGGGCGCAGCCGCCTTGCCGCGGCGTCCGCGGATGTTCTTCGAGGAGTGGCACGAGCCGCTGATCAGCGGCATCCGCTGGTGCAGCGAGCTGCTGGAGCTGGTGGGCGGCGTGGACGTCTGCGCGGAGAGCCGGACGAGCCAGGGCGCGCAGGGGCGGATCTTCGCGCCCGAGGAGGTGGCCCGTCGCGATCCGGAGGGGGTCGTGGCCAGCTGGTGCGGGCGCAAGGCGAAGCCGGAGAAGATCCGCGCCCGGCCCGGCTGGGAGGGCGTCCGCGCGGTCGTCGACGACCAGCTCTACGAGATCAAGAGCTCGGTGATCCTTCAGCCAGGCCCTGCGGCGTTGACGGAAGGCGTCGACCAGCTGGCGCGGATCGTCGCTGCGGTCGCGCGGGGCGAGCGCCTGGGCAAACCTCGCGAGGGTGACCTCCGCTCGGCGGCATGAGCGGTCGGCACAGTTGAGGTTCCTCAGTCGCGCGCCTGCAGCAGCGGCCGCAGCGCGCGGACCGTCCACAGCACCGCGAGCACTCCCAGGCAGATCCCCGCGACGACGAGATAGCGCCCGACGAGGGCCTGCTCCGTCCACCCGTGCGTCTCCACCAGGACGCTCGCGTCCGACAGGCCTCCGGCCTCGAACTGCCCCAGCGGGATCTCCCCCGGATCGCGCCGCGCGGCCCACCACACCGATGCCACGTCGGAGAACGCGCCGGCGCCGATCACCAGCAGTCCCCAGCGCAGCCCGCCCCTGCGGAACGCGGATTCCTCCCCGGAGAACAGCGTGCACACCAGCAGAGTGCCGAGCACCATCGCCCCCGCGTCGCCCCCGAAGGCGATGAGCGCGCGTGCGGGGGCGGGCCCCACGAGCAGCCCGAGCACGACCGTCGTCCCCAGCGCAGCCCCGGCCACCGTCCAGGATCGCCGCTCGCTCCGCCGGCCCAGCACCACGAGGCTCGTTGCCGCGCCGAGCAGCAGCCCGGTCAGGGTAGCGGAGCGTCCACCGGCCATGGGCGTGAACCAGGGCAGGGGAAAGGCCGGGACTCCGAGGGCCACCGCGGTCAGGGCATGCCCGAGCTCGTGGAGCGGCATCCCGAACAGCATCCGCTGCACCGCGTGGCCCAGCTGGCTGCGGGAGAAGAGCGCCGCGACCACGAGGGCCAGGGGCAGGGCGATCGCCCGGAGGCGGAGCTCGTCGATGGGTTCCACCGGCCCAGCGCTCGCTCGCCGCGCGTCGAGGATCCCGCTGCCAGGTCGTCGCATCTCCGACCCCGAGCGTATCGCAGGCTGGCAGCGTCGCCCGGATCCGGCAGACTGCGAGACGCCATGGCGCTCGTCCCCTGCCCGGAGTGTGGCAAGCCAATGTCCACCCAGGCGCCCTCCTGCCCACAGTGCGGATACGCTCCGGCGGCGCCGGTCCGGTTCGCGGCGGTGGGCGAGGCGGCGCAGGACGGAGGCCGGCGGACGGAGACGGTCATCTGGGAGGGCAGTCCGTCGCTCAAGCTGCTCCTGGTCCAGATCCTCCGGACGCTCATCGTGGCCACCGCGGCCATCGTCGCGGCGATCCTGGTGCACCCGCTCGCGGTCTCGTTCTTCGAAGACCTGTCGGCCGGGAAGCAGGGACGCGGCCCGCGGGATGGCTCGCCGGCGACCCTGATCTTGATGGTGATCGTGGGCAGCTACCTGGTCATCCGGGTCATCGTCCTGTCGACGTCAGTGATGCGCCTGCGGAGCACGAAGTACCGGCTCACCAACCAGCGGCTGGTCGTCGAGCAGGGCATTCTCAGTCGCACCCTCGACGAGGTCGATCTCCGCACCGTCGACGACTCGGGGTTCTCCCAGTCCCCGCTCGAGCGGATGCAGGGAATCGGCACGGTGTGGGTCGTCGCCTCCGACCGGAGCAACCCACGGCTCGCCCTTCGCGGAATTCCCGATCCGCGCGCGCTCCGCGAGAAGATTCGCGAGAACGCCTACCGGATGAGCCAGGGGCAGGTCTTCACCCGGTCCACCTGATGCTCGAGGTGCTCCAGGCGGACATCACCACGCTCGACGTGGACGCGATCGTCAACGCGGCCAACAGCGCGCTCGGTGGCGGAGGCGGCGTGGACGGTGCCATCCACCGCGCGGCCGGACCGGAGCTGCTCGCCGCCTGCCGGCGCCTCGGCCGCTGCCCCACGGGGCATGCCGTGCTCACCCCGGGCTTCCGGCTCCCGGCGCGCTTCGTCATCCACGCCGTAGGTCCGGTCTGGGAGGGCGGGGGCCGCGGAGAGCCGGAGCTGCTCCGGCGCACCTACCAGGCCGCGTTCGACGTCGCCCGGGGCGAGCCCTCGACCCGCTCCATCGCCTTTCCGGCCATCTCCACCGGCGCCTACGGCTTCCCGCGCGACCAGGCGGCACGCATCGCCCTGGAGGTGATGCGTGAGCGCGCGCCGGAGCTCGAACGGGTGGTGGCGGTGGTGTTCTCCGCCGCGGATCGCGCGCTCTATCTCGCGACGCTGGCTGTGCTCGGCCCGGGCTAGTCCTTCACCGCGGCGAGCGCGCGGAGCAGGCTCGCCTGGAAGATGGGAGCCCGCTGGGCGTCGATCATCCCGTCGAACTTCTCCACCAGCTTGCCGTTCCGCCCGTAGACGTAGGTGCGAGGCATCACGCCGCGGTCGTACTTGAGGAGGAAGTCGTCGTTCGCCCAGCAGACCTGGTCACGGAACCACTCCGGCTGCGTGGCGAGCCATCCGTCGAGCCTGTGCCCCGGCTTCTCCTTCACGAAGACCGGAAGGAAGACGACGTTCGCGCCGTGGGTCGCGACCGAGTCGAGCATCATCGGCATCTGTTCCAGACAGGGCTTGCAGTAGTCCGCCCAGAAGGTCAGGACCACCGCTCGACCCCGGAGGTCCTCGAAGTTGCTGACCGCGCCGCTCTTGTCGTGGACGATCTGCGGCGTGGCTGCGCAGCCCGCCACCAGCAGCGCTGCCACGACCGTGAAGAAGACGTTCCGCATCGGCCCCCCTCCTCGCCCCTCGAGACTAGCCGACCCCCGAGGCCGGGCACCACTCGCCCGGGCGGACCGGGCCACCGCGGGGCGACCGCCGTTCCGGAGAGGGCCGCGGTCATGGGTCAGGGCACCGTGATCTCGCGTCCCGTCGGCGCCGCCGACCGCTGCACGACGAGCCCCAGCACCGCGCACGCCGCGCAGAACAGCGCCCAGGCCCCGAGCAGGCCACGGTCGATCAGGACTCCGGCGATGGCGGGCGCGACGATCTGCGCCACCGACTGCAGGGAGGTGT
>CAZDSB010000154.1:0-6120 GCA_964507515.1 uncultured Myxococcaceae bacterium | reverse complement strand
CGCCCTTCGACGGCGGGTTCACGGTCGCGGCCGGCCTGGAGATGGTCCTGGAGCTGCTCGAATCCGCCCGGCTCGAGTCCGGGGACGTGCAGTACCTCGCGGGGCTCAAGGGCGCCGACGAGGCGCCGCTCTTCGAGGACGAGTTCCTCGACTACCTCTCTCGCCTGCGGATCGAGATCGACATCGACGCGGTTCCCGAGGGGACCGTCGTCTTCCCGCACGAGCCGCTGCTCCGCCTCACCGGGCCAGTCATCCCCTGCATGCTGCTCGAGACGCCCATCCTGAACATGGTCAACTTCCAGACCCTGGTCGCGACGAAGGCGGCCCGCATCTGCCTCGCCGCGGGAGACGATCCGGTCCTGGAGTTCGGGCTCCGCCGCGCGCAGGGACCGGACGGCGGCGTCTCCGCGGCCCGCGCGGCGTACATCGGCGGATGTGCCGCGACCTCCAACGTGCTCGCGGGGCGACTCCTGGGCATCCCGGTGAAAGGAACGCACGCCCACAGCTGGGTCATGCTGTTCGACGAGGAGCGCGAGGCCTTCGAGGCCTACGCCCGCACGACGCCGGGCAACACCGCGTTCCTCGTGGACACCTACGACACGCTGGACGGCGTGCGGCGGGCCATCGAGATCGCGGGCTGGCTGAAGGCGCGCGGGAAGCCCTTCCTCGGAGTGCGAATCGACTCGGGAGATCTCGCCTGGTTGAGCAACGAAGCCCGCCGGATGCTGGACGCGGCCGGGTTTCCCGAGGCGAAGGTCTACGCCACCAACGAGCTCGACGAGCACCTCATCGAAAGCCTCAAGCTGCAGGGCGCGACCATCGGCGTCTGGGGCGTGGGGACCCGGCTGGTGACGGCGCACGGCGACCCTGCCCTGGGCGGGGTCTACAAGCTCTCGATGGTGAGGGATCCGGGCGGCCCGTGGAAGCCGCGGATCAAGCTCTCGGAGCAGGCCGCGAAGATCTCCACCCCCGGCCGCCTGCAAATTCGCCGCTTCGCCGACGCGCAGGGCGCCGTGGCAGACATGCTGGTGGACGAGGAGATTCCGCGCCCCACGCGCACGCTGATCGATCCGCTGGACCCCACCCGCCGGCGGACGGTGCCCGACGATGTCGCCTTCACCGATCTCCTGCAGCCGGTGGCGCGCAAGGGCCGTCGGACGTCGGAGCCGGAGATGCTCGACGCGATCCGGGCGCGCGTCCGCCAGCAGCTCTCGCTCTTCCACCCCGGGGTGAAGCGGTTCCTGAACCCGCACCGCTACCCGGTCGGGCTGGAGAGCACCCTGCACGACCGCCGGACCGAGCTGATCCTCGCCGCCCGCGCGCACCGCTGAGCGGTGCTCACTCCGCCCGGAGCGCGACGGACGGATCCACGGAGGCCGCTCGCCGCGCCGGCACGAGGAGCGCGAGGACGGCCGTCATCAGCATCGCGCCGACGACGGGGAGCAGCACCGACAGCTCGAAGCCCTTCGACTCGAAGAGGAGCCCCCGCAGCGCTCCCCCCACGAGCGCGGAGCCGAGGACGCCGACCAGGAGACCACCGACGACGGCGGGCAGCGCCCTGCGCGCAACGTCGAGGATGACCGCCTGTGGACCGGCTCCGAGGGCGATGCGGATGCCCAGCTCGTGGGTGCGCTCACCCACGACGTAGGAGAGAACCCCGAAGAGACCGATGGCGGCGAGGAGCGTCGCGCAGCTGGCGAACACGCCGAGGAGCCAGACCGGGTAGCGGCGGCCGAAGACGGCGGGGCTGTCGGCGAGCATCGCCGGCATCGCCTGGACCGACTGGAGGGCGAGGTCGCCATCGACGGCGACGACTGCCCTGTGCAGATCGGGGATGACGGCCGCGCCCCGCGAAGTGCGGACCGCGAGCGCGAGTGACAGGTCGGCAAAGGCGTTCTGGCGCCACGGCGTGTAGAAGGCCTCGGGTGGGACGGAATCGAGAGGCCCGAGGCGCTCGTCGCGGACCACCCCGACGACGGTCAGGATCTCCCCGTCCGGCTTGTAGGTCAGCTGGAACCGCTCGCCGAGGCCATCGCGCCCGGGGAAGTGCAGCTTGACGAACGTCTCGTTGACCACGGCGACCGGCGGCGTCTTCGGCGCGTCCTGCGGGACGAAGAGGCGGCCACGGAGCAGGCGAACGCCGAGCGTCTCGAAGTACCCGTCGGTCACGATGCGCGAGGTGGCGAACGTCGTCGGGTCGGCCGTCCCGGCGGCGCGCACCCCCATCCGGCCCGAGTCGGTGGTGCCCGGGAGGTGAGTGGTGACGCCGACGGAGCTCACCGACGGCACCGAGGCCGCCGCGGCGAGCACCCGGTCCATGACGGCGAGCACCTCGGCCTCCGGCTGGCCCCGGCGGGGAAGGGAGAGCGTGCCGACCACGACGCCCTCGGGCCGGAAGCCCGGGTCGACCGAGAGCACGGAGGAGAGGCTGCGGGCGAAGACGCCGGCGCCGTTCAGGAGGATCACCGCGAGCGCGACCTGGAGCAGCACCAGGAGCTGCATCGCCCGGTGCCGCCCGGGCGTGCCGCTGCGCAGCCCGGCCTCCTTCATCGTCGTCGCCAGCTCGCTCCGGGAGAGCCGCAGCGCGGGCACGACGCCGAACAGGACGCCGGTCAGCACCGCGAGGCCGACGGAGTAGAGGAGCGCGGCGGAGTCCAGCCGCAGGTCCTGCAGGAAGGGAAGGGCGGCGCGCTGGGCGGGAGGAATGCCCGCCGTGAGCGCGGGGAGGGCGGCGCGGGCGAGGAGCCAGCCGAGGACGGCCCCGGCCAGGCCGAGCACGAGGCTCTCGCCGAGGAGCTTCTCGACCAGGTCCTTCCGGGTGGCCCCGAGAGCCGAGCGCACCGCCATCTCGTGCTCGCGCGAGACCGCCCGAGCGAGCAGGAGGTTGGCCACATTCGCGCAGGTGAGGACGAGCAGCAGCACCACCGCGCCCCAGAGGACGAGCAGTACCGGACGGACGGAGCCCACCTGCGCGTCTCGCAGCGGAACCGCCTGGACCCCGACGTGCAGCTGGTCCACCGGGAAGTCGGTACGAAGTCGGGCGGCGAGGGCATCGAGCCGGGTCTGTGCCTGGCTCAGCGAGAGCCCGTCCCGGAGGCGGGCGACGACACCGAGCCAGGTGGCGTTCCGGCGGGTCGCGTTGTCGCCTGGCGGAACGATGGTGATCAGGAGCTCGGGCAGGGCCGCCCCGCCGGCCCCGCTCTCGACCCCTGGCCAGCGGAAGTCGGGGCGGAGGACGCCCACGATCGTGTACGGCTTGCCCTCGATGGTGATGCTCCGGCCGACGGCCGCGGGATCCGCGCCCAGCCGATCGCGCCAGAAGGGGTGGGTCAGGATCGCAAGCGGAGGAGCCTGCGGGCCTTCCTCGTCGGGACGGAAGTCGCGGCCGAGCAGCGGGCGGATCCCGAGCACCTCGAGCATGTTCCCGGTGATCGACGCGCTGGAGATCATCTCCGTCCGGTCGCCGAGGCGAACCGGCAGGACGTGGTCGCTGTAGGCCGCGACGCCCGAGAAGATGTCGGACCGCTCGCGGAGCTCCAGCAGCCCGGGCCAGGAGTAGCCGAAGTTGCGTCCCTGATGGTCGAGCTGGATCTGGTCGACGCGGACGAGGCGTTCCGGGGCGCGGAAGGGGAGCGTGCGGATCAGCGCGGCGTCGAGCACCGTGTAGATGGCGGTGTTGAGCCCGATGCCGAGGGCCAGCGTGAGCACGACGACCGCGGAGAAGGCTGGTCGCGCGAGCAGCGGGCGGACGGCGGAGCGGAGGCGCGAGAGTGGCACGGGACTCATCGGTTCAACAGCCGTGCCAGCGCGTTCGTGAGCGTGTGGGCCACGAAGCACAAAAAGCGCGTCACGTGCTGGGAAGACCCGTCCCGCAAGCGGACAGCCGCGCTAGGCTTCCTGAGGATGAGCCTCGAGAAGTACCGGCGTGCACGGGAGATGATCGCCAAGGCGGGCGGAGGGGATTTCGTGGGGTCGAAGCCCGAGGCGCTGGTGGGCAAGGCCGAGGCGGCACTCGGGCTCCGCTTCCCTCCGAGCTACCGGCAGTTCCTGCTCGACCTCGGCGCCGGCGACATCGGTGGGTTCGAGGTGTACGGCATCATCGACGAGAACTTCGGCGATGCGCGCGTGCCGGATGCGATCGCGCTCACGCTCGAGGCGCGGCGCTCGGGGCTGGATTCGCGCTACGTGCTGATCGGGACGCTCGGCGATGGATCACACGACTGTCTCGACACGGGCCACCCGAGCGTGACCGGCGAGGTGCCGGTGGTTCAGCTCTCGTCGGAGTACGAGGACCCGGTGACGCTCGCCGATAGCTTCGGGGAATACCTGCTCTTCGAGGTCGAGGACGCACTGTCCGACGCCTAGAACGGCGGCACCTCGCGCCGACGCCACGGCCGCTCCACCTGCTTGTTCGCCGTCCGCTGCAACGCCATCGCCAGCACCTTCCGCGTGTCGCGCGGGTCGATGACGTCGTCGACCATCCCCATCGCGGCGGCCCGGTCGATGCGCACGTGCGGCTTCAGTCCCGCGGCCATCTCGTCCTTCATCGCCTTCGCTGCCTCGGGGCTCTCGGCCTGCTCGAGCAGCTTCTTCGCCCCGATCGAGACCAGTCCCTCGGCGCCCATGATCCCGATCTCGGCGCCGGGCCAGGCCACCAGGAGATCGGGCTCGTAGGCCCGTCCGTTCATCACATAGTACCCGGCGCCGAACCCCTTCCGGATCACGACGGTGAGCTTCGGCACCGTGGCGTTCGACACCAGCTGCAGCATCCGTGCGCCGTGGCGGATGAGCCCGCTCTGCTCGGCCTTCGTCCCCACCATGAAGCCGGGGACGTCCTGCAGGAAGAGCAGGGGGATCTGGAACGCGTCGCAGAGCGCCACGAACCGCGCCGCCTTGTCGGATGCCGCCACGTCCAGCACGCCGCCCAGGAACATCGAGTTGCTGGCCACGACGCCGACGCTCCATCCGTCGATCCGGCACAGCCCGGTGACAATGTTTCGCGCGAACCGCGGCTTCAGCGGGAAGAACTTCCGGTCATCGGCGATCGCCTGGATGACCTTGTGCATGTCGAACGCCTGGCGCGGGTTGTCCGGCACCAGGCTCAGGAGCGACTCCTCCCGCCGGTCCGCCGGGTCGGAGGAAGCTCGCCGGGGCGGCTTCTCCCCGCAGTGTGACGGGAAGAACGACAGGTAGTCGCGCACCGCCGCGATGCACGCCGCGTCGTCGGCGAACTCTCCGTCCGCCACCCCGGAGGTCTCGTTGTGGAGCTTGCTCCCCCCGAGCTGCTGCTCGGTCACGTCCTCGCCCACGGTGCTCTTCACCAGCGCCGGGCCGCCGACCGCGATGCTCCCGATGTCCTTCACCATCGGGACGTAGTCCGCGAGGCCCGGGATGTACGCCGTCCCCGCCGCCCCCGGCCCCATCATCGCCGCCACCTGGGGCACCACCCCGCTCAGCACGCTCTGCTCGCGGAACAGGTAGCCCGTGTCCGCGAACCCGGCGAGGCGCCTCGGGTCGACCTCTCCGCCGGCCTCCAGCCGCGCGCCACCCGAGTCCACCAGCCACACGATCGGCGTCCGGTTCTTCAGGGCGAGGTCCCGGAGCCGTGTCACCTTCCGCTCCCCGACCTCGCCGATGCTGCCGCCGAGCACCGTGAAGTCGTAGAGCGCCGCCGCCACCGGCCGCCCCTCGACGGTTCCGAAGGCGGTGATCACCCCGTCGGCGGCCGTGGGCCGGGCGGGATCCTCCTCCTCGGCCAGCCGCCCCTCCGCCGAGGCCAGCATCCCCAGCTCCTGGACCGACCCCGGGTCGAAGAGGAGCGCCAGCCGCTGCCGGGCATCCAGCTTCCCGCGGCCGTGCTGGCGCTCGACCCGCTGGGCGCCACCCATCTCGGCCTTCTGTGCCCTGAGCCGGAGAAGCCGCTCCAGGGCGTCCTTCATTCCCATGAGGACGCACGTTACCGGACAGACCCCGCCTCCCGCCCGGAATCCCCGTCGGCATATTCTTGAGAGGCTCCCTTCCCCCATGTCCGAGCGGCCGCTCCGCATCGTCAGCTACAACGTCCGGTACTTCGGCCACGCGCTCCGCGGGCTGGCCACGACCCGCACGTCCCTCGAGCGG
>CAZDSB010000153.1:0-7464 GCA_964507515.1 uncultured Myxococcaceae bacterium | reverse complement strand
CCGTAGAGCAGGATGTCCGCTGCCATCAGCACCGGGTACGAGAAGAGCCCGAAGTCCGCCGAGATGCCTCGGGCAAGCTTGTCCTTGTAGCTGGTCGCCCGGTCGAGGTTGGACAGCGGGACGACGGTCCCGAGGATCCAGTACAGCTCGGTGACCTCCGGGATGTCGCTCTGCCGGAAGAGGATCGCCCGCTTCGGGTCGAGTCCCAGCGCGAGGAAGGCCATCGCGGTCTCGCGGGTCAGCGACGCCGCGAGAACCGGATCCCGGATGGTGGTCAGCGCGTGGAGGTTGGCGATGAAGTAGAGGGCCTCGTCGCCGCGGTTCTGCAGATCGACGAACTGGCGGAGCGCGCCGTAGTAGTTGCCGATGTGCTGCTTCCCCGAGGACTGGATGCCGGACAGGATTCGCATGGAAACGGTCGGGGCACCTTAATCGCTCCGGCTGCGCGGATGGGCCACGTCGTAGACCGCGCGGAGCCGGCGCCCGTCCACGTGGGTGTAGATCTGCGTCGTCGCGAGGTCGGCGTGGCCGAGCATCGCCTGCACCACGCGGAGATCCGCCCCGCGCTCCACCAGGTGCGTCGCGAAGGAGTGGCGGAGCTTGTGCGGGCTCAGCCGCTTCCGGATGCCAGCGGCGAGCGCGTGCCTCCGGAGCAGCTTCCACACCCCCTGCCGGGTGAGCGCCGTCCCCCGCGGGCCGACGAAGAGCGCGCGGCAGGCTCGGCCCCTGAGGAGCGCCGGTCGGCCGCGCCCGAGCCAGGCGCGCACCTCGGCCACCGCCCGCCGGCCGAGCGGTACCAGCCGCTCCTTGTCCCCCTTGCCTCGGGCCACCAGGTAGCCGGCGTCGAGCTGGACCGAGTTGACCGAGAGGCCCACCAGCTCGCTGACCCGGAGGCCGGTCGCGTAGAGGACGTGGAGCATCGCCCTGTCGCGGAGGCCGGCAGGGGTCGTGTCCGGCGGGGCCATGAGCAGCGCCTCCACCTCGTCCAGGGTGAGGAAGACCGGGAGCCGGCGTGCCTGCCGCGGCGTCTCCACCTGCTCGGTCGGGTCAGCCGGCGCGTGGCGCTCGGCGACCAGGAAGCGGTGAAACATCCGGATCGCCGCGAGGTGCCGCGCCTGGCTCCTCGCCGAGAGCCGCCGGCCGAGCGCGGCCAGGTGCCCTCGCACGTGCTCCTGCCGGACCGCATCCGGCGCGCTCACCAGGGCCTGGCGGAGCGCGTCCAGGTACTCGACCAGGTCCCGTGCGTACGCCTCGACCGTCCGCGGTGACAGGCCGCGCTCCGAGCGGAGATAGGCGACGAAGGCGTCGAGGTACGGCTCGAGCGGGCTGGGCGAGGCGCTCATCGGCGCGCCCCACGCTAGCCCTCTCTCGATCCAGGGGAACTTTTCTACAGACCCGCGACGACCCCGGCGCCCTGCCGGAGTACCTCGAGGCTGTCGCCCACCAGCGAGAGCACGGTGCTCGGCTGGCCCGCGACCTGGCCCGCGTCGAGCACCTGGGCGAGCGCGTACCCGTAGGCGTCGCGCACCTCGACGGCATCCGACAAGGTGCGGGCGAAGGGCTCGCCCTCTCCCCGCTCTGCCCCGTCTCCGTCGAGCTCCTGGTCGAGCGCGGTGGCGGTCGTGGTCACCAGCGGCCGGCCCAGCTCGCGCACCAGGGCCTGGGGCACCGGCGCGGCGGGGATCCGGAACCCCACCTCGCGCTTCCGATGCAGTAGGAGCTCCGGCACCAGCCGGGTGGCCGGAAGCACGAAGGTGAAGGGGCCGGGCGCCAGCTGGCGGAGCACCCGGTACGCGAAGTTGCTCACCTGGGCGTAGCGCGCGAGCCCGGAGAGGTCCGCCACCAGGAGGGCGAACGGCTTCTTCGTGTCGCGCAGCTTCAGCTGTGCCAGCCGCTCCACGGCGCGGCGCTGATGTGCGTCGCAGCCGAGCGCGTAGGTGGTGTCACTCGGGTAGCCGAGGAGCTCGCCGTCCTCGAGCGCCCGCACTGCCAGACCGATCGTCCTCGGCTGCGGATGCCTTCCGTCGACCGGAACGAGGGGCGCGGTCACGCCCCCCGAATATCAGCCCTTGGACGGTTCCGTTCCGCCGTTCGTGCTCGGCGCGGAACCCGCGGCTGCCTCACGGGCGGCACGCTTGCCTTCCTCGATGAGCTTCTTGACCTTCTGCCCACCCTTGCGGCCGATCTCCTCGTAGAAGTTCGGGCCGCGGGTCGCCTTCACCCGGTCGCCACCCTTCTTGCCGATCTCCTCGTAGAACTTGGCTCCGCGCTCCGCCTTGACCGTCTCGCCACCCTTGCGACCGATCTCCTCGTAGAACGCCCGTCCACGCTCCGCCTTGACCGTCGCACCGCCCTTGCGCCCGATGGTCTCGTAGAACTCGCGGCCGCGCTCGTTGCGCACGGTCTCGCCGCCCTTCCGGCCCGCCTCGGCCACGGTCATGCTTCCCTTGTTGTCCTTGTCCGTCATTGCTTTCCTGTCTTCCTTTCGCGGCCACCCCGACCAGCCCTCGCTCCGCTCCTTAGGACGCAAGGTGCGACAGCGCACGGGAAACGCAAGCAAGACCCGTGCACAGCCAGGCATGCGACCGGGAAGCTGTTCCTTCCCTCGGCCCGGCGCCAGGTAAAAGTTCCGAAGTTTCGGGAACTTGACCGTAACACCGGTCCCAGGGTCCGAAGCTCCTGGCCTGTCCTGGGGCCAACCCGCCGCACGTTGGATTCATTCCGCCCTCAGGGAGCGCACGGCCGGCGCAGAGCGCACGCAGCCCCTGGCCGTCTGGCTACCCCTCGACCGTGGGGGCAGGGACTGCCGCTGCCAGCTGCCCACGCAAGGCGTCGACGTCACCGGGGTCCGTGAGCTTGCTCCCCCTCCGGGTGACGTAGAAGGAGTCGATCGCCCGGTTGGCCTCCGTGGCGACCTTCGCGACCGCGATCTCGAGCTGGGCGCCGGCGAGCGCCGCGGCGAGGTCGTGGAGGAGCCCGAGGCGATCCTCGCCCCGGACGTCCACCACCGTGAACCGCTGGGACGCGCGATTGTCGACGCTCACCCGGGTGGCGACCGGCGGGAGCGCGCGGTGGAGCACCTTTCCGCCCCTCCGCCGGGCCAGCAGCGCCGGGACGTCCAGCTTCCCGAGGGCCGCGGCGACCAGGTCGGCCCGGGCGCGACGCCACCGCGTGCGCTCCACCGGCTGTCCCGAGCGGCCGCGCACCTCGAACACGTCGAGGGCATACCCGTCGGCGGTGGAGACGATGCGCGCGGAGAGGATGTCCAGCCCGTGCGCGGCCAGCACGCCGCTCCACGTCGCCAGCAGTCCCGGGGCGTCCGGGGCGGCGACGTGCACCTCGGCGTGGCCCTCCTTCATCCGCCGGAGCACTGCGGTCAGCGGAACGCGCCGCGCCCGGCGAAGGAGCAGTGCATGGCGGAGCGCATCCCGCGTGGGCGTACCGTCGAAGTACCGGTCGGGGAGTGAGCCGAGCAGCCGGGCCGCCTCGGCTTCACCCAGCGCGCGTGTCCATGCCTCGGCGAAGGGCTCGCGGGCCGCATGCTCCGTTTCCTGCCCGGAGAGCGACGCGCGCGCCTTGCGGTAGAGCTCCTGGACAAGCCCGGCCCGCCAGGCGTTCCACATGCCCGGGGCCACCGAGGACATGTCGGCCCAGGTGAGGAGGTAGAGCGCGCCGAGCTTCTCGACGTCGCCGCACAGGTCCGCGAACCAGCGAATGAGCTCCGGATCCGACAGGTCCCGCCGCTGCGCGGTCTGGCTCATCGTCAAGTGGTGCAGGACGAGGAACTCGGCCACCTCGCGCTGCCTCGGCGTGAGGCCGAGCCGCTCGCCGAGCACGGCCATCAGCTCCTTGCCGCGGACGGAGTGGTCTCCGCCCATGCCCTTGCCGGCGTCGTGGAGGAGCATTCCCAGGAAGAGCCCGAGCGGATCCTCGAGGTCGGCGATGAGCCGCCCGAGCTCTGGCTCGACGTCCACCAGGTCGCCCGCGCGCAAGGAGTAGAGACGCCGGAGCGCGCGCAGGGTGTGAACGTCCACCGTGTACACGTGGTACAGGTCGTTCTGGTGGTGCGCGGTGATGCGCCCGAACTCGGGCACCAGCGCTCCCAGCACCCCGAGGGCGTGCATCTCGTCGAGGACCGCGCCTCGTTCCGCCGGAGAGGTGAACAGCGCCTTGAGCGCCTCGACGACCTCGGGCGTTCCGCGGGCGTCGACCAGCGCGGGGAGCGCCTCGGTGATGCGCTCGCGGGCCCAGCTGTAGAGCGGGACGCCGAGCTCCCCCGCGAGCTGGAACATCCGGACCACCTCCGCAGGCGAGCGGCGGAACAGCTCGCCGTCGTCCACGGTGAGCCGCCCGCGAAAGACCTTGAAGTGCCCCACCCTTCGCTCGGACCGGAAGATGCGTCGGGGCGCCCGCTCCTCCTCGGCGCGAGCCAGGAGCGCATCGCTCTGCCGGCGGAGCGCGCCCGCGGCGAGGTAGACGTGGCGCATGAAGCGCTCGACGGCCTCGCCCTCCGGGCCGGTGCGGTAGCCGAGTTGCTGGGCGAGGCTCGCCTGCAGCTCGAAGGTAAGCCGGTCCTCCTTGCGAGCGGAGGCGAGGTGGGCGGCGTGGCGGACGCGGAGGAGGAAGTCGCGGGCGGCGCGGGCCTCGGCGACGTCGTGCCGCGGGAGGATGCCCCGCTCGAGGATCTGCCCAAGCGTCCGGGTGTGGAAGCGCACCTGGGCGACCCAGAGCGCCGATTCGAGATCTCGCAGGCCGCCCTGGCCGTTCTTCACGTTCGGCTCGAGGAGGAAGACGGTGTCGCCGAACTTCTCGCGGCGTGCGCGGAGCTCCCGGGTCTTGGCCTGGACGAATCCGTCCGCGTCACGGGTGCGCTGCTCGGCGAGAAGCGAGCGCTCGGCCCGGGACCACAGCCGGCCATCTCCGGCGATCCGCCGGGCGTCGAGGAGCGCGGTGCGGAAGTCGGTGTCCTCGCGCGCCGCGGCGCCGGCCTCGGCCAGGGTCCGGACGCTCCAGCCGAGGTGAACCCGCACGTCCCAGAGTGCGGTGGTGAAGGCGCGGGCGAAGCTGGCGACCTCGCCGCGGCCGATGTGGAGCAGGAGGAGGTCCCAGTCCGAGCCGGGGCTCATCTCCCGGCGCCCGGTTCCGCCCACGCCCACCAGGACGGCGCCCTGGAGCTTGTGAGCCGGCGCGAGCACGTCCCAGAGCGCTCCCAGCGTCGCGTCGGCCGCCGCGGTGACGAGCCGCGCGGTCGACAGGCCGGCACCACCGCCGGCGTGGAAGGTGCGGATGCGCTCCAGCGAGGACGCGCGGTGCTGCCGGAGCCGCTCGCCCAGGGTGCCCCTCGCCGGGAAGGCCGGCACCGAGGCGATCAGCGCCTGCGAGCAGACGCGATCGGGCGCGGGCGGCAGCGCGTGGAGGTCACTGGACACCTGACGCAGTCTAGCGTCCGGCCGTCAGTTCGCCTTCGCGAGCCGCTCGCGGTTGCCGAGGAAGCCCTGGACGCCCGCGGCGATGGCCCGGGCGACGTCCTCCTGGTAGCCGGGTGAGTCGAGCCGCTTCTCCTCCTCCGGGTTGGAGAGGAAGCCAGTCTCCACCAGGATGGCGGGCATCTTCGTCCCGAGCAGGACGTAGAACAGGGCCTCCTTGGTGCCGAGGTCACGGAGCTTCGCGTCCTTGCTCCGGAGGCTGGAGACGAGGCCGGACTGGACCTGGGTGGCGAGGCGGACCGACTCCTCGGTGTTGGCCCGGGTGGCGAGGTCGGCGAGGAGGAACTGAAGATCGGACATCCCCTTCTCGGAGGTCGCGTTCTCGCGGGCGGCGAGGCGGATGGCGTACCGGTCGGAGGCAAGGTTGAGGGTGTAAGTCTCGATGCCGCGGATCTGCCGCTGGGGGAGCGAGTTGCAGTGGATCGAGATGAAGAGGTCTCCGCGCGCGACGTTGGCGAGCCGGGCGCGCTCCTCGAGCCGGACGAACTTGTCGGTCTCGCGGGTGAGGACGACCTCGAGGCCCTGCTCGGTGAGGACGGTGCGCAGCTTCTTCGCGATGGCGAGCGCGACGTCCTTCTCGCGGGTGCCGTCCGCGCCGATGGTTCCGGTGTCGTGGCCGCCGTGGCCAGGATCGACGACGACGCGCCGGAACTTGAGGCCGAGCTGCTCGGCGAGGGTGACCTCGCTCGGGCCGCGCTTCTTGATCGCCTTGAGGCGTTCGCGCACCTGCGTGGGCGGCGCGAGGGCGAGGAGCGCTCCGGCATCGGCCGGGCCGCGGGTGGACGGCGCGGGCGACGGCGGGCTCGCGACGGCGCGGCGGTGCTCGGGCTCGGCAGGAGGCTCCGCTGATCCGTCCTCGCCATCGGGCGGCCCGTCGCCGGTGGTCACGTCGTCGGAATCGGACTTGGGGGCTGTGACCTGCTTGAGCCACTCGGGTGTCTCGACGGTACGCGCGGGAGCCTGGCGGACGGCAAACCCAGGGGCCGTGCGGGTCTCGGAGCGCGCGACCGCCGGCGAGCGTGGTTCGCTCGAGGCTTCGCGACGTGCGACGGTCTCGCCCTTCCCTGCCTTCCTCCCGGCGTCCTTCGTCTCCGGAGGCAGCGAGGCGGCGAGGGCCCTGAGCCGGGGGGTCTGATCCCCCTTGGGAAGCTGCGCGGCGCGCTGGAGCACCCTGCGAGCGGCGTCGGGCTGTTCGCGCTCGAGGTGCGCGCGGGCCAGCGCGAGCGCGGCGTCGTCGGCGAGCGAGCTCCTCGGGTAGCTCTCGAGGAGCGCCCGGTAGTCTTCCATCGAGGCCGTGCCGTCCTCGGCGAGGAGGCTGATCCGGCTCAGATCCGAGAGGAGCTGCGCGGCCGTGAAGAGGGAGTCCGGAGCCCGGGGGCTCTTCGGGTTCTTCTTCGCGACGGCCTCGAAGCGGTGGGCGACGGTGAGCCAGCTGTCGCGGTACTTCCGCCGCTTCGGGTCCTTCTTCAGGGCGTAGTAGCTCTTGCGAGCGGCCTGGTACGCCTGCTCCGCTGGATCCGGCGCCGCGAGCGCAGGGAGCGCGAGGACACCGATGGCGAGGACCAGCAGGCGGGTGGGAGTCACGACTACAGTCATGTGAACCCGGGGGGATCCGCTGGGCAAATTTTCGGTCGCCGCCCTGCTTGCTGGTTCGGGGGCGAGAGGGGCGCGGTGCTCGAGGCTCTGAGGGAAAGACGGAGGCGGGCGTCGCGAGCGCAGCGCCACCTCCGGCTGGCCTGCGACCACGAGCGCTCTGGTTCGAGCGCGCATCCGGCGCCGAGAGGAGCGTGCGGCCTTCTTCGGACGCACCGAAGCTGGCGGGCCTCGTCAGGCGGATCTTGTCGGCCCGCGCCCGCGCAGGCTCTCCGGACTGCCCGCCGCTCCGGTCCCGTCCCGCCTCGGGGCAAGAACGCGCTCGTCGAGGCGCCAAGGCCAGGGCTCCAAGACAAACGACGAGATAGATGACGACGTCGGGGCC
>CAZDSB010000152.1:0-2802 GCA_964507515.1 uncultured Myxococcaceae bacterium | reverse complement strand
CGCGCAGAGCGGCAGCTCGAGCGTCCGGGCCAGGGTGCGGGCCCGCTCCCAGCGCGCGTCGTCCCCGGCGGAGAGCGTGCGGCAGGCGCCGACGTAGAAGCGCCCCGGGAAGGCCTCGGCGAGCGGCGCCACCCGCTCCGGCTCGTCGGGGAACGGGAGGAGCGCGAGGAGACCGGCGCTGCGCTCGGCGAGCGCCCGCAAGCCGATGCCGGCCTCGCCCTTGGGATGCGCCAGCCGGCTCTTCGAGAGGACCTGGCAGAGGTGCCGGTAGCCGTCGGCATCCTGGACGAACACCACGACCGGGGGAGCGTCGGTCAGCGTCACCCGGGCGCCGTGGACGAGCTTGAGCCCTCCCTCGCGCGCGGCGAGATGGGCCTTCACCGAGCCGTAGAGCCCGTCGCCGTCGGTGAGCGCCAGCCCGGAGAGCCCGAGCTGGACGGCCTGGAACACCAGCTCCTCGGGGTGCGAGGCCCCCTCGAGGAAGGAGTAGTTGGAGCGGCAGACCAGCTCGGCGTACACGCTCCGACGGTACTGCTCGTCCGTTCAGATGGCCAGTCCTGTCCCGTCTCTCAGGGACCGCTGCCGGTGCTCCCCGTCCCCGAGGTGCTGGTGTTGGTGGTGGCCGTGCTCGCGGTGGACCCCGCGCTCGAGCCCCCGCTCCCTGCCGCGGGGGGCGAGGACCCGGTGTCCACCCGGTACACCCCCGAGGCATCCACGGGTGCCGCTCCCGGAACCCGGTAGCTGCCGAACAGCCGGGCTGCTGCGGCGGCGAGCGGGTCGAAGGTGACGCCTCCGCCCGACGTCGTCGTCCCACCGGTGGTGCTTCCGGTGCCCGTTCCGGTGGTGCCCGTCCCCGAGCTCCCGGTACCTCCGGCGCCCGGTGTGCCGGGGGCCTGGGCCCGGGCCGTGCCCGCCCAGAGCATCGCCGCGACCACCAGCGCCCCCATCGTCCTCGCCGTCATGCGACGCCTCCTCAGGGCCCGGGCGGGAAGCCGCGGCGTCCCGCCTTCCAGTCTTCCCACTGGTCGAACCCCTGCATCTGCTCCACAAGCTTGGTCTTCACCAGCAGCGCGTCCACTTCCGTGCGCGTCAGCCGCTTCGGGATGGCCACCGGAGAATTCGCCAGGCTCCAGACCAACGTCGCAGCGAGCCCGGCATTGCGCCGGGCTTCCTTGACGTTCACCTGGTCCGGGACGTCGGACTCGGCGTGGTAGTTCGGGAGGTACGGGATCGCGTCCTGGTCGGCGACGAAGTTCGGCACCCCGGAGAGCAGGAAATCGAAGTTGTCCGTGCCGTCCACGCCGTCCACGGAGTGCGCCGCCGCGCCCATGCCCGAGTAGACCGAGAGCGCCTTTGCCAGCCCGTTCCGCAGCTCGGGGCGCCCGCTCACGAAGAATCCGCGCGTCCTGCCCGAGCCGACGTCGAAGATGACCACGCCGGCATGGCGATCCAGCTCGGCCTTGTGCCGCTCGACGTAGCCGGCCGAGCCCCACATCCCCTGCTCCTCGCCGGAGAAGAGGACGAAGCGGACGGTACGGCGGGGCTGCAGGCCGAGCGCCTTGAACGCCCGCGCCACGTCGATGACGAGGGCGGCATTCACCCCGTTGTCCTCGGCTCCGGTGCCGAGCGCCCAGCTGTCGAGGTGGGCTCCGAGCACCACCACCTCCTCGGGCTTGTCCTTGCCGCGGATCTCGGCGACGACGTTCTGCCCGTCGAACATGGGGCCGATGCGGTTCAGCACGTCCATGTGAACGCGCACCTCGGTCCGGTCGGCGAGCCACGCCAGCCGCTCGGCTTGCTCGCGGTTGACCAGGGCCACCGGGACGGTTCCGGGCGAGCGGCCGAAGACCATGGGGTGCTGGTAGAGGAGCCCGCGCGGCCGGTTGGACTGGAGGAGGACCCCCTTGACCTGCGCCTGGGCGGCGGCCTTCAGCAGAGGAGCGGCGCGCATGTAGTCGTCGAAGAGATCCTCGAAGGTCCTCATCTCCTTCGTGTGAACGAGGACGATGGCGCCCGAGGTGGCGGTTCCCGCCTTGGCCCAGTCCGTCGCGAGGCCCTCGCCTATGTCGACCACCTTGGCCTCGACGGCCCCCTGCGTGGAAGCGGTGCCGGGGGCGGCGACGGCGCGAAGCGTGAACTGCTCGGGCGCGATCGCCTTGACCTCGACCGTGCCGGGAACCCAGAGGAACGGGACGGTGAAGCTCTCGGTGTCGACCGAGTCGATGCCCGCGGCCTTGAACTTCTCGGTGGCCCACTGCACGGCGCGGTCCATCGGAGCCGTCCCCGTGATGCGGCCGCCGACGCGATCACAGAGCTCGAAGGTGTCGGCGATGAGCGGGGTGTCCCCCTCGGCGCGATGCTTGAGGGCGGCCCGTGGGTCGGCCGGGGCGGCGGAGACGGCACCGGCGAGGAGGACACCGAGCACGACGGAGGTTCGGGTCGATGGCATCGACCCAGGAGACTGCCACGCCGCCTCGCTCACTGCTCGATGTTCTCACCGCTCCTGGCGTCCGCGGTCGAGGGCGGGGCACTCACCGGGTACGTGATCCGCTTCCCCTCGACGTGGGCAAAGGGCGTCAACCGGTGAAGGGACCGGCGGCCAGGGCCGGTGATGTGCTCGACCTGGGCTCCGCGGACCGTCAGCGCATCGGCGACGAGCGAGCGGTGGCAGCGCCACGGGACCGCCTCGGCGCACATCACCGCGACCGTCCCCTCCCCGGTGAGGGCGTGGAGCGCGTCCAGCCCGCGCTCGAACTCGTCGGTCAGCATGTGATCGGCGTAGCCGCGAAAGCCCGCGTTTCG
>CAZDSB010000151.1:0-6347 GCA_964507515.1 uncultured Myxococcaceae bacterium | reverse complement strand
GCCCCAGGGCGTGAGCTGCGACGCCAACCAGTCGTTCATGGGGCAGGCACTGCGTTTCGGGATCCTGGCCGACGACTCGATGCTGAATGATCTTCTGTAGAGGCTCGAGCATCACAGCTCCCGGCGGCCTGAGAGCGCGCGGGCCAGGGTCGCCTGGTCCGCGAACTCGAGATCTCCGCCCATCGGCAGCCCCTGGGCGAGTCGCGTGACGCGGAGGCCCATCGGCTTCAGGAGCTTCATCAGGTAGAGCGCCGTCGCCTCGCCCTCGACGTCGGGGTTCGTCGCGACGATGACCTCTTCCACCTTTCCGTCCTCGAGGCGGACGAGCAGCTCCTGGATCCGCAGCTGGTCGGGACCGATGCCCTCCAGCGGGGACAGCACGCCGTGGAGCACGTGGTAGCGCCCCTTGAACTCGCGCGTCTTCTCCAGCGCCATGAGGTCGGCGATCCCCTCCACGACGCAGAGGAGGCGGTCGTCGCGCCGCGCGTCCGTGCAGAACCCGCACAGCTGACCCTCGGTCAGCGCGAAGCACCGGCTGCAGAGGCGCACCTTGCTCTTCACCTCCTGGAGCGCGCTCACCAGCTCGGCGGCGTACTCGGGCGGCGCGCGGAGGATGTGGAAGGCGAGGCGCTGGGCAGTCTTCTCCCCGATGCCGGGGAGCTTCGACAGCTGTGCGACGAGTCGGTTGAGCGGGTCCGGGGTCATCCAGTGATTCCGGGAATCTTCAGACCGCCGGAGATCTTCCCCAGCTCGCGCTCGCTGAGCTCGCGGGCCTGGGTCAGCGCGGCGTTGACCGCGGCCGCAATGAGGTCCTCCATCATCTCCGCGTCGCCGGCCTGCAGCACCTCGGGCGAGATCTTGATCGAGCGCACGTCGCCGGCGCCGGTGGCGACGACCTTGACCCGGCCGTCTCCGGCCTGGCCCTCGACGGTCTCCTCGGCCAGCTCCTTCTTCCGCTGCTCGAGCTTCTCGGTCAGCTTGCTGGCCTGGCGCATGAAGTAGTTGAGATCGACTCCGGGCATGACGTGTTCCCTCGAGGCTCAGGGGGGCTCGTCGATCACGTCGCTGCCGGGGGCGCCGGTGCGCTCGTGCTCGAGCACCTGGATGTGCTCCAGCTCACCCCCGAGGATTCGCAGGGTGGCGAGTATTGCGGGGTGGTTCCGGACGGACTGCCCCGTGACGCGCTCGTGCTCGGCGCGGGCCTCGGCGTCGAGCTCGGCGAGCGTCTTGCTCCCCGTGGCCGCCCCGGGGGTCTCGTCGACGACCAGCCGGGTGGGGCAGCCGAAGTGCGTGGAGAGCAGGCGCTCGACCACCGGACGGCCGCTCTGGCCGGTGACGGTGGTGCGGTGGAACCCGGCGTCGGACCGGAAGGCGATGGCGACCTCGCCCTCGCGCAGGGAGAGGAGCCGCGCGTTCTTGAGCGAGGCGGCGTGGCGAGGCGACTCGGCAGCGACGGTGTCCACCGCGGAACGCCAGCGGTCGAGCAGCGGGCGCGTGGCGTCGTCCCGTCCATGGGGTGTCGGGGCTGACGTCTCGGGGAGGCACTCGCCCGTGGCGCATCCGCCGGGGCTCGTGTCCACCGGGAGAGACGCCGCGGCGGCCCGTCCCTTCGCGGACGGCTCGGCCGGGCTCGAGGTGCCAGACACCCTCGGAGCGGGGGGCGGGCCGTCCGGGCTACTCGCGGACGCCGCCGGAGCCGGGGCGGAGACACGAGGGGCGCTCGTCGCCGGCTCAGAAGCCTTCGGCGCCGGCGGTGAGCTCGTCAGGGGCTTCGCGGCCGGCGTCTTCGTCGCCTCGACGCTGCGGGGCGAAGGGGTCGCCGGAGCGCGGACCGCTCCCTCTGCGGGCGTTCCGCGGGCCTGTGCCGGCTCAGGAGCGAAAGGGCTGGGGAGCGGGACGACCTCCGGGCGTCCCGCCGGGCTGGGGAGCTGCGCGCGGGTCGGGCGCGGCACCTGGGCCGAGGAGCTTCTCCACCCGGGAGAGCAGCTCCGGGATGGAGGCGGTGGGGGCGAGCTGGATCGCTTTGAGGAGGGCCATCTCCAGCGCGAGTCGAGGCTGCGCGGCGCGGCCGACGTCCCAGACCGAGCCGTGCACGACGTCGAAGAGGCGGGCGAGCTGCGCCGGGTCGGCCTCGCGGGCGAGGTCGACGACGGTCCTCTGCTCCACCTCGGCCAGCTCGGCGGGCGGCTTGCCGGTGGCGCGGGTGACGAGGACGTGGCGGAGCTCGAGGGCCAGCTCCTCGGCGAGGCGCTTGAGGTCCGCGCCGCGCATGAAGACGTCCTCCACCGCGCCGAGGAGCGCCTTCGCGTCGCGGCGGACCAGGGCGGCGGCCATCTGCTGGACAACGGTGCGGTCGATGGCGCCGAGTGCCTCGGCCACGGCAGCATCGCTCGCGCCGGGACCGCAGGCGGACATCACCTGGTCGAGCAGCGAGAGGGCATCGCGCATCCCACCCTCGGCCTGCCGGACGATGAGGGCGAGCGACGCGTCGGACAGGTCCGCCTTCTCCTCGGCCGCGATCTGCTTCAGCCGGGCGAGCATGCGCTCGGCGGGGATGCGCCGGAAGTCGTGGCGCTGGCAGCGGGAGAGGATGGTGTCCGGGAGCTTGTGGGGCTCGGTGGTCGCGAAGATGAACTTCACGTGCCCGGGTGGCTCCTCCAGCGTCTTGAGGAGGGCGTTGAACGCCGCCCCCGAGAGCATGTGGACCTCGTCGATGATGTAGATCTTGTGGCGGTCGCGCTGGGGCAGGTACTTCGCGTTCTCGCGGATCTCCCGGACGTTCTCGACGCCGTTGTTGGACGCGCCGTCGATCTCCGCGACGTCGACCGACGTGCCGGCGGCGATCTCCATGCAGGGCTGGCACACGCCGCACGGGGTGGCCGTGGGGCCGTGGATGCAGTTGAGGGCCTTGGCGAGCAGGCGGGCGGCGGTGGTCTTCCCCACGCCGCGCGGGCCGCAGAAGAGGTAGGCGTGAGCGACTCGGTCCAGCTTGATGGCGTTGGCCACCGTGCGGACCACGTGCTCCTGGCCGGTCATGTCTTCGAAGGTCTGGGGGCGCCACTTCCGCGCCAGCACGAGGTAGCCCATGAGGAGCCGGGCAATGTAACAGCGCGGCTCGCAGCGTCTACACTGGCCAGCCGAGCGTGACCGACGCCAACGCTGCACCCTTTCCACCCGGGCGGAGCGAGCCGGGCCCCGGCTCCGAGCGCGTCCCGGACGGGCCCGGTGCCGGAGGCGCGCTCGATGCCCCGCGGTGGCGCCGGTGGGCGACGCCGGAGCGGTGGGCGCTGGTGCTGGCCCTCCTCCCGGCGGTGACGGCGGTGGCGGTGCTCGGCCGCCTGCACCCGGACGAGGTGTACCAGTTCCTCGAGCCGGCCTTCGCGCGGGTGCACGGGTACGGCGTGCTGGCCTGGGAGTGGAAGGCGGGGCTGCGGAACTGGGCCGTGCCGCTCGTGCTCGCGGCGGTGCTCCGGCTGGGGAGCTGGCTGGGGCTGACGGATCCGTGGGTCGCCCGCGGGCTCATCGCGGTGCCTCTCTGGGCGCTTCAGGCGTGGGGGCTGGTCTCGGCGGCGCGGCTCGGACGCCGGCGGGCGGGCGTGCCCGGCGGCTGGGCGTCGGTCGTCGCGATCGGGTGCCTCCCCGTGTTCGTGGTATTCGCTGGGCGAACGCTCGGGGAGGCGCTCTCGGCGGCGCTGCTGCTGGTCGCGGCGGAGGCGCTGTCGCGTGACGAGCGGGACAAGGCAAGCGGTCTCCTCGGAGGCGCCGCGCTCGGGCTCGCGTTCGTGGTGCGCTACGGGTCGCTGCCGGCGGTGGCGGCGGCGCTGGCGTGGGTGGCGGCTCGGAAGCGCTTGACGTTGCTCGGCTGGGGAGTGGTGGGGCTGGGGGCGGTGCTGAGCGTGCTCGGCGGGCTAGACGGGGCGACCTGGGGGTCCGTCTTCCACTCGGTGCGGGCCTGGTTCAGCTTCAACGTGGGGAGCGGCGGGGCGGCGCAGACGTTCGGCGCGGAGCCGCCCGGCTACTACTGGCCCTTCCTGTGGAAGGAGGTGCCGCTCTGGGTGTGGCCGGCGCTGGGGTTGAGCGTGGCGTGGCTCCGGCCGCGGGTCGGGGTGGCCGGGGCGATGGCGGGGGTGATGCTCGCGGCGCTCCTGTGGACGACGCACAAGGAGGAGCGCTTCCTGTATCCGGTGCAGATCCTGCTCGTGGCCGAGGCGGCGCCGGGGCTGGCCGCGCTGCTGGAGCGGATGCGGGGGAGCTGGCAGCGCATCGGGCTCGCCGTGGTGGTCTTGCTGGGGACGGTCCTCTCGGCCGGGCCGGATCGCGATCTCCGCGGAGACCAGTTCCGGGCCATCGTGAAGGCGACGCGGCCGGCGGGGGTGACGGGCCTCCTCATCGTGAACGAGGGGATTTGGGGGGCGGGTGGCTTCTTCTACGTGGGGAAGCACATCCCGTGGCTCACCTGCGACTTCCCGCACGACCCGGCGTTCCAGCTGGCGATGCGCGACCAGCGCTTCAATCGCGTGGTGACCTTCGAGGGCCGCGCGCTGCCCGAGCTGCAGGCGGCGGGGTTCCGGATCATCGGAACGGAAAGGCGCGAGACGATCCTCGCGCGCTGAAACGGCAGTCGTTTGTAGATCCGGGTCTCTTTTCTACAGCTCGTCTGACCATCCCGGATGTTCCGGTGGGAGTGCCTTCGGAAGCTCGTCGACCAGGGCGATCACCCGCTGCACGAACTCGGCCCCGAGTGTCTCACGGGTCGTCCTGTCCACCTCTCCCCAGACGAGGTCGAGAACCTCCAGGTATTTCCGGCCCGAGCCCGACAGCGCCCACGCAGCGAACCTTCTTCTCGATGCCCGAGTCACCATCTCGCGCTCTCGCAGTCGCGCCAGTGCTCGTGAGACGGGCGCGGCGTGGAGACGCAAGCGACGGGTGATCGCGAGCGCACTCCTCGGTGACTCATGCAGGGTCACGAGGATCTGGAATTCGGTCAGGGTGATCCCGAAGCCTGCGAGCATTCGCTCCATCGGGCGGGTCACGAACCGGGTCAGCATGCGGAGCGCCGTGCAGACGCATGCGTCCGGAACTCTGGACAGGGAGTTGTCCCACTCTCCCGCGATCCGAAGGGACAGGGGCATCGCCGCCTGCGCTTGCGAGTGCCGTACCTGGACGCGGGAGCACCTCCCCGGCCGAGCCGGCGAACGGCTGAAGGTGCAATAGCAACCCGCGCCGAACCCTAGTTGCTATTGCACCTCCAGCCGGGAGTCCGGGCAGTCCGACGCCGGCCGCGCCGACGGTGAGTCCGATCGTGGTTCCGGCGTCTTAGCGCCGCCAGCGCGTCGAGCCGTGGAAGCACTTCAGGCCGCGATCAGGTCAGCGAGGTTGCTCTCGCAACTCCAGCCGGGACGCCGGGCAGCTCGCTCGTCCCGTCTGTGATCCCGATCGTTCTGACGGGGACGTGAGAAGCCCGCCGAGGCCATTGTCCTCCCGGGGGGGGGGGTGGCACCGCTGGACATGAGCGTGCCGAGGTCGCGCAGGCCGGTCGGCCCGGTGTCCAGGGGTCACGAGCGTCATCCCGCGTTCCGCACGGGCAGCTCCCCTGCGCCCTCCGCTCCCGCGAGCGCAGATCCGCTCAGTGCACCGCCTCCTCGTCCCTGCCGTGCACCTCCGCCGGTGGGCTCGTCGCCTCCACCGCGGAGAACGTCTCGAGGATCTTGTAGCTGTGCTCCGCGCCGTGGGGCACCACCCAGCTGTCCCCGGGCTCGAGCCGCACCATCTGTCCCTCGAGGGTCAGCTCGGCCCGCCCCTTCAGCACGTAGCCGATGGTCTCGTACTCGCGCCGCCCGCCGTGCTTCGCCTCGCCCGGCTCCTCATCCAGCCAGAGCCGCATCGACAGCCGCACGCCGGAGGCCAGGTACCGCTGCCCCATGCGCCCGACCGGGCTCTTCTCGCCGTCGACCTTGGTGACGCTCGTGTCCGCCACGTCCGTCCGCACCTCCGGGGGTGACCCCGAAGATGCGAACGGACCGACGAGATGGGAACGGCCGGGACACACGCGAAGGTGCGCTACCGTTGCTTCCTTCCGGACCTGGCGGGGTTCACGTCCCCGCGTCGTCCCGACCACAAGCTGTTGCTCCGAGCTCCTGTGCAGCGGAGAGGGTGGGATTCGAACCCACGATACCCTTTCAGATATGCACGCGTTCCAGGCGTGTGCCTTCAACCGCTCGGCCACCTCTCCAGCGAGCGGAGAGCGTAGGATTCGAACCTACGGTACCGTTGCCGGTACGCCTGATTTCGAGTCAGGTGCCTTCGACCACTCGGCCAGCTCTCCAGCGATTCAGTTTTCAACCTTC
>CAZDSB010000150.1:0-11262 GCA_964507515.1 uncultured Myxococcaceae bacterium | reverse complement strand
AGCTCTTGGGGGCGTCGCCCTTGGCAGCGTCGTCGGCGAGAGCGGCGAACGAGGTGGCGAGAATCAGCGCGGCGATCAGCTTCTTCATGTGAGTGGAACTCCTCGGGGGATGCGTCACGACAGCAGCGAGATGCTGCGTCAGGGGCCTGACAGAGCACCGAACGTGCCAGCGGGGTGAGCCAGGCTCGCGCCTAACCCACCCCGCCAACGTGCAATCGAGATGCGAAACGACTTACTTCTTGTCGGCCGCCGGCTTCTCGGCCGGCTTCGCCGCGTCGTGCTTCGCCGCGTCGTGCGTGGTGGTCTTGGTGTCCGCCTTCTTCTCGGTCTTCGCCGGCTCCTTCGCCTTGGCAGCGTCGTCGGCGAGGGCGGCAAAGGAGGTGGCGAGGATGAGGGCGGCGATCAGCTTCTTCATGGAGTTTGCTCCTTGGGGTTGAGAACGACGGGGCCGGCGACACGCACCTACCGTGCCACCTCGCGCAATCCCGCGACTTCTGCGAATCACGACGTCCTGGTGGGGACGGGGTCCGCACGTCGACCGACGCGCTGGGGAGTTTTTCCCCATGGGTGGCGTTACAGTCCTCTTGCAACCAGGCCGGAGCCGAGGCTCGGCCGTGAGAGGATGCCGCCCCCGTCGTGACCGGACCCCTGTCGTTTCGCCGCTATCGGGCGGCGTTCTTCTTCGTCGTCGCGCTGCTGGCCGCGGTGACGGCGTTCACGCTCTGGAATGAGCTGCGGACCAACGCGCGCATCGACGAGCTCTTCGGTGCGGCGCTCGAGCGCGAGGCGCTGATCGCCCGCATCCGGGTGGATGCCGCCGTGCTGGAGAACACGGTGGACGACCACATCCGCGCGACCACCGACGACGCCCGCCAGCTCGCCGACGCACGGATGGAGGAGACGCTCGCGGACGCGAAGGAGGCCCGGCTCGCGTACACGCAGGGACTGCCCGAAGGCGAGAAGGAGCTGTGGAAGCGCTTCGACGAGACGGCGCGAGCGCTGGCCCAGTCCGCGCGTGTCGCGCTGCGCTTCTCCAGCCGCAGGGAGGCGGAGCGCGCGCGCCAGCACCTCGAAGCCGAGCTTCGCCCGATCGCCGAGCAGCTGAACGGGCTGGCCGGCGAGCTGGCCCACAAGGATGCGCAGGAGACCCGCGCGCTCCTCAACCGCAGGGAGAGCCTGCGGACCAAGACCACCTTCGTCGGCGCGCTGGTCGCGCTGTCCGCGGTGGCGCTCGCCGTGGCCGTCGGCACGTCGATGGTGCGGGTGCTCCGCCGCCAGGAGCACACCATCCAGCAGCAGCTCGCGGAGCTGGACCGGCGCAATCACGAGCTCGACTCGTTCGCGAGCCGCGTGGCGCACGATCTGGTCTCCCCGCTGAGCCCGCTGCGCGGGTACCTGACGTTGATCCGCAGATCCGAGGCGGTCACCGATCCGGACGCGAAGGAGATGCTCTCCGACGCCGAGGCCAGCGCCACCCGCATGGCCGAGCTGGTCGAGGCGCTGCTGCGGTTCTGCCGCGCCGGGAAGCGCAGCGAGGGTCCGCCCTGCGAGCTGGACACGGCGGTGAGCGCCATCCTCCTCGAGCAGGACCAGGTCGCCGCACTGAACCGCGTGGTGATCGAGCGAAAGCTCACCCGTCAGGTCGGCGTGGACGTCCCGGCGCAGCTCGTCCAGTCCATTGCCCAGAACCTCATCTCCAACGCGGTGAAGTACTCGGTCGGGCGGCCCGGTGCGCGCGTCGTGGTGTATGCCGGCCGCGAGGGAGACGAGGCGGTGCTCGAGGTGACCGACAACGGGCCGGGGATGAGCGAGGCGGTGCTGGCCAGGCTCTACCAGCCGTTCTTCCGGGCTCCCGAGGCGCGGGGGCTGCCGGGTCAGGGCCTCGGGCTGGCGACGACCAAGCGGCTGGTGGAGGCGCACGGAGGCACGCTCCGCATCCGCAGCGCGCCAGGGAGCGGGACGACGGCGACGGTGCGCTTTCCGAGCGTCGATCGGCCCCGGAGCGAGGCCGCGCGCCCGGCCCAGGGCGTTCCCGGAGAGCTGGCGTCGGCGCGATGAGCCTTCCCGGAATCCTGGTCGTCGACGACGACCCGCACGCCCGCGGTCTCTTGCGACGGCTCCTGGGCCCGCTGGGGCAGGTGTCCGAGGCGGCGAATGCGCAGGCGGCCGAGGAGCTCCTCAAGGGCTCCCTCCCGGTGGACGTCGTGCTCACCGACATGGCGATGCCGGATCCGGACGACGGTCTTCGCGTCCTGCGCGCGGCGCTGGCCAGGAACCCGGACACCCCGGTCGTCGTCCTCACCGCCTTCGGGAACATCGAGGGAGCGCTGGACACGATCCAGAAGGGCGCCTTCGACTACCTGGCGAAGCCCTTCGACGTCGACGCGATCGTGCGGGTCGTGCGCCGGGCGCTCGAGCAGCGCCGGCTGGTGGAGGAGAACAAGAGCCTCCGCGCGCGGGTGAAGCAGCAAGAATTGGTGGGGCGGAGCCAGGCAATCCTCGAGGTGTACAAGCAGGTGGCGCGCGCGGCGGCGACCAACGTCCCGGTGCTCATCACCGGCGAGACGGGCACCGGAAAGGAGCAGGTGGCGCGCAGCCTCCACCAGCGCTCGCCGCGGAGCGCCGGACGGTTCGTGGTGGTGGACTGCGGGGCGATCGCCGAGTCGCTGATGGAGAGCGAGCTGTTCGGCCACGCCCGCGGCGCATTCACCGGCGCCTCGGGGGCCCGGCGGGGCCTGTTCGAGGAGGCCACCGGCGGGACGATGTTCCTCGACGAGATCGGGGACATCGGGCCGAAGATCCAGAGCCAGCTGCTGCGCGCGCTTCAGGAAGGAGAGATTCGCAGGGTCGGCGAGAGCACGCCGATCCGCGTGGACGTGCGGATCGTCGCGGCCACGAACAAGGATCTCAAGTCCCGGGTGGCGGACGGGAAGTTCCGGGAGGACCTGCTCTACCGGCTCGACGTGGTGCACCTCCACCTGCCGCCGCTGCGAGAGCGCCGCGAGGACATCCCGGCGCTGGTGGATCACTTCGCGGCGCTGCACGCGCGCGGTGGGGCGAGGCCGGTGGTGACCGAGGAGGCCATGGGGCGGCTCGTGGCCTATGACTGGCCGGGCAACGTGCGGCAGCTGGAGAACGTGGTGGCGCGAGCGCTGGCGCTGAACACGACCGGCGTGCTCGGCCCGGCGGATTTCCCCGCGCCCATCGGCGATGCCCCGAAGAAGCTGGCCGGCCTGGCCGCGGACATGCCGACGCTCGCCGAGCTGAACCGGCGCTACGCCCAGCACGTGCTGACGATGGTCGGCGGGAACAAGAGCGAGGCGGCCCGACTCCTCGAGGTGGATCGCAAGACGCTGTCCAGGCTGGTCGAGGCGCAGGAGCGCGGCGTCGAGCCGGAGGCGGAAGCGCCGCCGGGCGAAGGCGCTCCGTCGCGGACGTCGAACTCCTGAGCGCTGCTCGATCGGGCAGGCATGCGCCGCTGCCCCAGCGGTCCGGTTCCCCCGCCCGCCAACGGTGCGCAGCTTCGAGCTCCCTTCTTTCAGGAGACGAACCCCATGGCGACTCCCAACGACGACGTGGTCGGCAAGCTGAACTCGTTCCTGCGCGGGGAGATCTCCGCCGTCGAGACCTACAAGCAGGCACTCGACAAGGTGAAGGACCCCACGGTCCGCTCCGAGCTGCAGAGCTGCGAGCAGGACCACGAGCAGCGGATCCAGCTTCTGCGTGACCGGATCACGCAGCTCGGCGGCAAGCCCGACACGAGCTCCGGCGCCTGGGGGGTGTGGGCGAAGCTCGTCGAGGGCGGAGGCGCACTGCTGGGCGAGAAGACCGCACTGCAGGCCCTCGAGGAGGGCGAGGACCACGGCCTCAACGACTACCGGCGCGACCTCGATGACCTCGACGGGGACACCCGGACCTGGCTGCAGAGCAACATCCTCCCCAAGGCCGAGCAGACCCACGGCACCCTAAGCGCGCTCAAGCGCACGGTGCACTGAGCCTGGACGCTGGCGCGCCCCTGCGCGCTTCCACGAGCATCCCCCGAGCCGGGACTGAGGCGTGCGGCCCGCTCCCTCCGCTGTGTGCGTCGGAGGGAGCCTCCCGCGCTCAGCGGCGGCGGCGGACGGGCCTCTGTCGGGGACGGCGCGGACGCGATGCCGTCCCTCCACGCGCCGTGGTGACGTCGTCGAACGAATCGCGGATCAGCTGGGTGACGAGCGGGACGGGCGCCGCGCGCAGACGGATGCCGAGCGAGCCGAACCGCTCGGTCCATCCTCCGTAGGAGAAGAAGACCTCCGGCCGGCCCTGCAGAAGCGAATCCAGCTTGTCGCGCGGTCGCACCCGGACCATCGCCTCGTCCCCGGCGCGGGTCATGGTGGCGAAGATCTTCGTCCCGGTACGGAAGGACGTCCGGTCGAAGTGCGGGGACTCGCTCGCTCCCGGAAGCGAGAGCGCGGCCTTGCGGAACTGTGCCTCGGTCATGCGGGGTGCCCACGGGGGAGCTTCGCCAGGCAGGGCGCCGGACCGCAATCACCGACCGTCAGGCGGCGTCGGCGCTCTCCGGCTGGCTGCGTGCGGAGGGGGCGGCACGACTCGAGGTCGCCTCCGCCACCAGGGTTCCGAGGCGCCCCGTGACGTCGGTCATCTGCGCGCGGTTCTTCGACTGGGCGGCCGTTCGACCGATGTGAACCAGGGAGCGGAGGTCGTCCACGAGCTTCACCGTCGCCGCCCGCTCCTTCTCGTCGTCGCTCCGGCGGGCGCCGGCCTCGAGGGCGCGGCGAAGCGTGTCGCCCTGCTCGAGCAGGGTCTCGAACTCGGCCAGCGCGCGCGTCTCCGGCTCCGCCTGGTCGGCGTGATAGGCGGCCTGCTCGGCACGGAGCTCCTTCACCTCGTCCGCGGACAGCTCGGTGCGCTGTGTGATGCGGAGCGCCTCGGACAACCCGCTGGTGAGATCCATGCAGCGCACGCTCACCGTGCCCTCGCTGGACAGCTCGAAGGTCACCTCGAGCGGCGTGTCGGCGCGGTACTTCACGCGCAGGTCGCTGAGCAGCACCTCGCCGAGCTTCACGTTCTCCTCGGCCTGGTCGGACTCGCCCTGGTAGATGACGATCCGCGCCTTGTTCTGACCTCCCGCGGACGGCAGGAACACCTCGCGGGCGACGACCGGAATGGCGGTGTTCTTTCGCACCACCTTCCGGACGCCGCCGCCGTAGACGCCCACGCCCAGCGAGCGGCTGGCGACGTCGATGAGGAGCGTCTCTCCGTCCTGGGCGACGATCTCCGAGGCGTGCACCGCGGCCCCCAGCGCCACCACCTCGTCGGGGTTCACGCCTACCACCGGCTGCTTGCCGAACAGCTCGGCGACGCGCTTGCGGATCAGCGGGACCCGCGTCATCCCGCCCACCAGGAGGATGATCTGGATGTCCCTCGGGGTGGCCCCGGCCTCCTCCATCATCTTCCGGGTCACGTCGAGACAGCGAACCACCAGCGGTTCCACCAGCCGCTCGAACTCGGCACGGGAGAGCTTGACGTCTAGGTCCGCCAGCGCGCCCCCGGGGCCGTGGTCCCCCAGCCCGGTCACGTGGACGTGGGCCTCGTCGCTCTGGGAGAGCTCTCGCTTGGCCTGCTCGGCGGCGACCTTGAGGCGCTGCATCGAGATGACGTCGTGCGCCGCGACCTCGCGCTGGGCGAGCGGCAGCTGCTCGAGGAGCCAGTGGACCACCACGGCGTCGAAGTCCTCACCGCCCAGGATCGGATCGCCGCCGGTAGCCTGGACCTGGAACACCCCGGACTCGACCTCGAGGATAGACACGTCGAAGGTGCCGCCGCCGAGGTCGAAGACCAGCGCCTTGCCCTCGAACCTGGAAGTCAGGCCGTAGGCGACGGCCGCGGCGGTGGGCTCGTTGACGATGCGGAGCACGTGCAGGCCGGCGATCTGCGCCGCCTGCTTCGTCGCGGCCCGCTGGTTGTCGTCGAAGTTCGCGGGGACGGTGATGACGCACTTGTGAACCGGGCGGCCGAAGTGAGCCTCGGCATCGAGCTTGAGCTCGCCGAGCACCATCGCCGAGATCTGCGTGAGCGGAAGGATGCGGCCGGCGACCTTTGCCCTCACCTCTCCGTTCGGACCCTCGACGAGCGGGTACGGCACGAGCGACCGTGCCTCGTGGACCAGCTTCGGATCCCAGCGACGGCCGATGAAGCGCTTGGTCGCCGCGGCCACGTCAGCGGGCCGGGAGACGGCGAGGAGCCGTGCGTCCTCGCCGATCACGCGTTTCCCCTCGGGTGTGAACCCCACCAGCGAGGGGGTCAGGGAGCGGCCGCCGCGATTCGAGAGCACCCGAGGCTTGCCATTCTCCACCGTGGCCACGGCGCTCGTGGAGGTCCCGAGGTCGATGCCCACCACCGGTTCTCGCATAGAGGAGAGGACGGAAGCGTCCCACGCGGCGTGGCGGTGGGAGCAAGGGCGTGCATGGGCGTTGCGACGGCCCGGGGCTGGGTGCTACAGGCCCCGTCCGCCATGGTGAACGTCTCCGTCGCCCGCCGCTACGCCCGTGCGCTTCTCGAGGCGAGCGCGTCAGGCGCCCTGGCCGGCACAGCGGATCAGCTGAGCGCGCTGGCGGACCTGGTCGGGTCGAATCCAGCCCTGGCAGACGTGATCAGGAACCCGGCCTACTCCCGCGCACAGCGCCACGGGGTGGTGGAGGGGTTGATCCAGCTGCTCAAGGCCGAGTCGCCGGTCCCGAATTTCCTCCGTCTGCTGGTGGACCGTCACCGGCTGGCGATCCTCCCCGACATCGCCCGGCTCTTCCGGGACATGGCGGACGAGAAGGCCGGAAGGGTCCGGGGCACGGTGGTGAGCGCCGTTCCGCTCGACCCGCAGAGCATCCGGCAGCTCGAGTCGACGCTGTCACAGGTCGTACAGAAGAAGGTCGTGCTCGATACCCGGGTGGACCGCGAGGTCCTGGGCGGGGTCAGCACGCAGGTCGGCTCGGTGGTGTTCGACGGAACGCTGCGGACCCAGCTCGACGACCTGAAGCGCGCACTCCAGAGCTAGATCGGCGCGAATGTAGGCACCGCTTTTCGCCTCCGACGCCTGCCGGTGGAGCGACGACTTGTGGTTTCATCCGAGCAGTCTCGTTCTCCTCCACGGAGCCCGTGCGCATGCTCGAGGGCGATCCCCAAGGCCCTGTTCCATCCGTCGTGGGCGCCGCCGATCCACTGATCGGCCGCATCCTGAACGACCGCTTCCGCATCCTCTCGCCGCTCGGCTCTGGCGGGATGGGCAAGGTCTACAAGGCGGTGCAGACACCGCTGGACCGCGTGGTGGCGCTGAAGATCCTCAACCCCAACTTCCCGGCGGAGAAGGATCCGGCGTTCAAGCGCCGCTTCTTCCTCGAGGCCAGCCTCACCTCGAAGCTGCGCCACCCGAACACGGTCACCGTCATCGACTACGGGCAGACCGAGGACGGCATCTACTTCATCGCCATGGAGTACATGGAGGGGCAGACGCTGGCGGAGGTGCTGGCGCACGACAAGACCCTTCCCTGGCGGCGGGTGCTCGACATCGCGCAGCAGATCTGCCGGTCGCTGCGCGAGGCGCACAAGCTGGGCGTCATCCATCGCGACCTCAAGCCCGCGAACGTGATGCTCCTGAACGAGGCCGACCACGACATGGTCAAGGTCCTCGACTTCGGGCTGGTGAAGTCCTTCCTCGCCTCCGACGGGCAGGCGGGGGGCGATCCCGAGGTCACGCAGAACGGCGTGTTCCTGGGCAGCCCGCAGTACATGGCGCCGGAGCAGGCCCGGAACGTGGCCGACCCGCGGAGCGACGTCTACTCGCTGGGCATCCTCGTTTACCAGATGCTGGCTGGCCGGCCGCCGTTCCAGGGAAAGGACTACCTCGAGGTCATCTTCCAGCACATGAAGGAGTCGCCGCGAGCGCTGGGGGAGCTGAACCCGAACGCGGACGTGCCGCCCGAGGTCGAGGCGGTGGTGCTTCGCTGTCTCCAGAAGGACCCGACGGCGCGCTACCAGTCGATGGACGAGGTGCTCGAGGCGCTGCGTGAGGTCGCTCACCTCACGGGGATGAGCGGGATCTTCCCCGAGCGCCGCACCACCACCGGGTCCGGGCCGATGTCCACCTCCGGGGTGCACGCGCGAACCGGTTCCGGGCCGATGTCGAGCTCGGGGCTGCACGCGCGGAGCATCTCCGGTCCGGTCACGGCGCCGCGCGCGCAGGTGGACCGCGAGATCGAGATCGAGGACGCCGGCGAGCCGAGGAAGGGCGGCAAGCTCCTTCCGGCGCTGCTCTTCGTCACCACGGTGCTGCTCGGCTTCGTGGTGGTCTGGCTGTGGTTCCCCAAGGGTGACCAGGCCCAGGTGGTGACGGCGCCCGTTGCGCAGCCGGTCGCGGTGGCGGCCCCGGTGGTCGTGGCTCCGAAGCCTGCCGAGGCGGCGCCCACGCCGGAGAAGAAGATGGTGCGGTTCCACGTCCTGACCGAGCCGGCCGGGGCGCACATCTTCATCGGCCGGCACGACATGGGCTCGACGCCGACCGTGTTCGAGCTGCCCGCGGGCGCCGACGGGATGGCGAACGCCGAGATGGTTCTGGTGCTCGACGGTTACCCGACGCAGGCGATCACCTCCGGCGGCTCCGGCGACGTGGTGGTGAACGCCAAGCTGCAGAAGAAGGTCGTGATGCGGGTCGAGAAGCCTGTCCCGCTCACGAAGCGCGAGGAGGAGCGCGAGCGTGAGGAGGGCAAGGCGGCGCCCGTTGCGGTCCGTCCCGAGGGGGCGGCGGTGGCCGCGGTGGCTCGTGGCGCGACGACCTCCCCGCAGGCACAGCCGGCCTCGCTGGGCTCGACGGCGCCCAAGCCGGCAGCCACGCCGGTGGTCGAGGCGCCACGTGACGTGGTGCCGTTCGGCGAGGGCATGACCCGTCCGGTGCTGATGACGCCGGGCCGGCCCATCACCTACACCCGCGAGGCGATCGCGGCGCGGGTGGAAGGGGTGAGCATCGTCCGGTGCGTGATCACGGCCGAGGGCTCGGTGGAACGCTGCAAGGTGATCAAGCCGCTGCCCTTCATGGACGAGGCGGTGGTCGAGCACCTGCAGTCGCAGCGCTTCCAGCCGGTGACCTACCAGGGGAAGCCCGTCTCGGTCGGGTACAACTTCTCCGTCAGGCTCACGCTGCCGCGGTAGGACCGGGCGGCCCAGCGAGGCCAGGCCAGTACGCCCGATCTCCTGGCCAAGCGCCAGAAACACTCCTGTTGTCAGGTCGTTACCGTACCGTAACGAGGTGTCTGGCACCTCGTTACGCGCACTTCACGTGAGCATGACCTGCACTCTGGGCGCAGGCCGCGCCCGCTGTCGAGCTGTGTGCGTCACGAGGTGCCTGACACCTCGGATGAGCCTGGGCCGAGTGGAAGCCCGCGACGAGGTGTCCGTTACGAGGTGTCCGACACCTCGCTGAGCCGGGTACGAGCACTCCCGGTCGAGTCCGTCCGGCGATCCCGTTACGAGGTGTCTGACACCTCGCTGAGTCGGGTACGAGCACTCCCGGTCGAGTCCGTCCGGCGATCCTGCGCGGCGGGACAGGCCGCTCGCTGCCGGGTTCCGGGCCGGCGATCGGGAGCGCGGGGCGCGGGGCGCGGGACCGTTCGCCTCAACTCGCCGAGAGCAGCCAGCCTTCTCGCGGCCACGCGGCGGGTGGGGCCCGGTGTCCTCTGCCGTTGCGAGCGCTGCATACCGATGGTAGAGCCCCCGCGCCTCTTCAGACACCCCGGGCGACGTCGACGCCGGGAGCAGGAGCTGACCGCACCGCACCTGCCCACGTCCCCGAAGCATCCCCGGCCCCGACAGACGAGACCATGGACATCCGCGCCGACGAGATCAGCAGAATCCTTCGCGAGCAGATCCAGGACTACGGCAAGAAGGTCACCGTTGCCGAGACCGGAACCGTACTCAGCCAGGGCGACGGCATCGCCCGCGTCTACGGGCTGGAGGGCGTCCTCTCCGGCGAGCTGGTCGAGTTCAAGAACGGGGTGAAGGGCCTCGTGCTGAACCTCGAGGAGGACAACGTTGGCGTCGCCATCATGGGCGACTTCAGCGAGATCCGCGAAGGCGACAGCGTCCGCCGCACCCAGCAGATCGCCTCCGTTCCGGTGGGCAAGGCGCTGCTCGGCCGCGTGGTGAACGCGCTCGGCGAGCCGCTCGACGGCAAGGGTCCGATCAACTCGACCGAGACTCGCCGTCTGGAGATCAAGGCGCCCGGCATCGTGAAGCGGAAGAGCGTGCACGAGCCGATGGAGACCGGCATCAAGGCGCTCGACGCCCTCGTTCCGATCGGCCGCGGTCAGCGCGAGCTCATCATCGGCGACCGCCAGACCGGAAAGACCGCGGTGGCGATCGACACCATCATCAACCAGAAGGGGAAGAACCTCTTCTGCATCTATGTCGCCGTCGGACAGAAGCAGTCCACCGTCGCTCAGGTCGTCGAGAAGCTGACGCGGTTCGGCGCCATGGAGTACACGACGGTGGTCGCGGCGAATGCCTCCGACTCGGCGCCGCTGCAGTTCTTCGCCCCGTACACCGGCTGCACGATTGGCGAGTACTTTCGCGACAACAAGATGCACGCCCTGATCATCTACGACGACCTGTCGAAGCAGGCGGTCGCGTACCGGCAGCTCTCGCTGCTCCTCCGACGGCCGCCGGGCCGCGAGGCATACCCGGGCGACGTGTTCTACATCCACAGCCGGCTGCTCGAGCGCGCCGCGAAGCTGTCCGACGCCGAGGGCGCGGGCTCGCTGACCGCGCTGCCGATCATCGAGACCCAGGCCGGTGACGTGTCGGCGTACATCCCGACCAACGTCATCTCCATCACCGACGGGCAGACCTTCCTCGAGACCGACCTCTTCTATTCGGGCGTCCGTCCGGCCATCAACGTGGGCATCTCGGTCAGCCGGGTCGGGTCGGCGGCGCAGATCAAGGCGATGAAGCAGGTCGCCGGCGGCATGAAGCTGGCGCTGGCGCAGTACCGCGAGCTGGCGGCTTTCGCCCAGTTCGGCTCGGACCTCGACAAGGCCACCCAGGAGACTCTCGCCAACGGCGAGCGCCTGGTGGAGATTCTGAAACAGGGACAGTATCAGCCGCTGCCGCTGGAGAAGCAGATCCTGATCATTTTCGCCGGGACCCAGGGATATCTGGACGATCTCCCGGTGGACCAGTGCCGCAAGTTCGAAGAGGGCTTGTACGCCTTCGTCGACA
>CAZDSB010000149.1:0-7902 GCA_964507515.1 uncultured Myxococcaceae bacterium | reverse complement strand
CGGCGGGCGCCGGGTGAGGAGCCGGAGCGCGAGCGGGCTCCGCTCCGCCCACAGCGCCTGTCCCGCGGGCTGGCCGCGCGGGTCCACCACCGCGACCACCCACCCGCCCGGCGCCGGTGCGGGCTCGAGCACGTCCTTGCGCCACACCCACGGCCGGAGGTGCCGGAGCGCCCGCGCGGCGTCCGCCGTCACCCGCACCGTGGGAAGCGCGCCGCCCCCGGGGGCGCTCATTCCAGCCCGCGCGCGGCGAGCTCGAGATCGTCCTCGCCCCGGAGGTGGCCGATCTCGTGCAGCAGCGTCACCCGGATCTGCTCCAGCAGCTCGTCGCGGGAGTTCACGGCGCGCGCGAGGTTCTTCCGGTACACGACGACCGAGCGGCAGACCGGACCGTCGTCGGCGGAGCACGGCTCGCCCATGGGCGGACCACGGAACAGCCCGAGGATGGTGGGCGAGAGCGGCGGGTCTCCCTCGAGGAGATCCTCAGACTTCGGGATGTCCTCCACGGTGACCGGGATGCCGCCGAGGTCCTTGCGCATGTCGGGGGGGAGGCCGGCCAGCGCCTTGTCCAGCTCGCGGCGGAAGTCCTTCTCCGACAGCAGCTGGGGCGGCGGGAAATCCTCCGGAGACAGCTCGTGGGCCTTGCGGAAGTGGGCCTCGGCCTCGGCGAGCTTCCCATCGCGCTCGAGCAGCAGGCCGAGGTGCTCGTGGGCATGCGCGCCGTGCTCGTCGTCGGCGAGGAGGCGGGTGAACGCCTCCTGCGCATCCTTGAAGCGACAGAGCTCGAACAGCGCCACCGCCCGCTCGTAGGCCACGTCGGGATCGTTGCCTCGATCCTCCGCGGCCTCCTCGCTGCGCTCCAGCGCGATCTGCGCCTCGCCCAGGTCGTTGGCCGCCATGGCGCCGAGAAGCGCGAACTGCGCGGCGAGCTCGCCGTCACCGGCTTCGCGCGCCAGCTGCCGTCCCCGCTCGGCGTAGACGAACGCGAGCTCGTCGTTGTCCCGGTTGCTGGGGAGGCTCACCCCGTAGAGGTGGGCGGCGCCGAGCAGCGAGTCGAGGTGCTCGGGGTCGAGCGCCAGGGCACGCGCGTAGGCGAGCTTCGCCTCGTCGAAGCGGCCCAGCGCCGAGAGCGCGGCGCCGCGCTCGCTGTGGGCGTCCGGCTCGTCCGGAGCCCGGGCCGAGGCCTCCGCGGCGCAGGAGAGCGCGCGGTCGTACTCCCGCCCGTCGTAGGCGGCCCGCGCCGCGTCGAGCGGATCGAGCCCACGGGCGTCGCACACGGCGAGCGGTTCCACCGGCGGCGGGTGCGACGGGTGGTGGCTGGGCGCGGTGGGCAGGCCAGGATTGGTGGCCGCGGTCTTCGCCGGGACGTCGGTCGGGGTCGCCTTGTGACAGGCAGACGCCACGGAGAGGAGACAGAGAAGACCGACCCGGCGGAGCATGCGCCCAATGTAACAGAGGCCCCGACGGGGGCAGTCCCGCCCCACGCCGGCTGGCAGCTCGATGCCACCCCGGTCACGAAGTGCGGCCTCGGCGACCCGCCTGGCTGGACGCTCCGCCACGCCGGGCGGCGGCAGGTGCTCGACCGCGGGCGGGTGACGAAGTGGCGGCCGCGCTGCCGGACATGTGCGAGCCTGCCGGCACGGTGCACCTCATCCTGGCCTCGACCTCTCCCGCGCGCCGCGCGCTGCTCGAGGCGCTCGGCGTTCCTCACGCGGTGGAGTCGCCCGGTGTCGACGAGGACGTGCCGGACGGAACGGTGGTGGAGGCAGCCGTCCGGATGCTCGCCCTCCGGAAGGCGCGCGCGGTGGCGGCGCGGCATCCAGGGGCGCTGGTCCTGGGAGCGGATCAGCTCGCGGAGGTGGATGGACGCGCGCTGGGGAAACCTGTGTCGCGCGACGCAGCACGGTCGCAGCTCGGATCATTGCTCGGACGCAGCCACCGGCTCGTGACGGCGGTGGCGCTCGTGGGAGGCGGAGACGAGCAGATCGCGCTCGACGTCGTCACGCTCCGCTTTCACCCCGTCGGGCCGGACGAGCTGGAGCGATATCTCGACACGAACGAGTGGCAGGGCTGCGCCGGCGGCTACCGGATCGAGGGGCGCGGGCAGGCCCTGGTGGACGCGCTGGAGGGCGATCGCACGTCGGTACTGGGGCTGCCGATGCTGCCCGTGGTGCGAATGCTGCGGGCGCGCGGCTTCCCGCTCCTCTGAGTCAGGCGCCGACGGGGACCGGATCGGCCCGGAGCTCCTCGGCGATGGCGCGGGCCGCCTCGCGAGCCCGGGGCAGCTCCTCGGGCCTGAAGCTCATCGCCGCGACCACCGGATGCCCGCCGCCGCCCCACCGCTCGGCGATGGAGGAGAGGTCATGCCGTCGCAGCTCCGGCCGCCACGGATTGCTGCCGATCGACACCTTCGCCTTCTTCCGGCTGCAGCCGACCCAGACCACGTAGCGCGCCTCGGGGTACAGGTCATAGGCGATGAACTTGTTCATCGCGTCGAGTCCCTCGTCGGCGACGTCGAAGAAGACCACGCCGCGGTCGATGGCGGCCTTTTGCCGGACCACGTCGCGGTTGTGCTGGTGACGCGCGAGCAGCGGCCGGAAGGGCTCCTGGATCATCGGCCGGGACGCCACGTCGGACAGCGTGTGGGTCTGCAGAAGGCGGATGACCTCGGGGATCAGCTCGGGGTCGTGGTTGGCCTCGAGCACGGTCATCAGCTGCAGGGCAGGCTCGCGGAGGCCCACCGCCATCTGCGGGCTGGGGAACTGCGCGCCGTCGATGATCTCCGCCCACTCGAGGAGCTCGACCATCGGCCCCGGATCGAACCCGAAGCGTTGCCGGGCGATGTCCGCGATGAAGACGGTGCAGCTCTTCCGCGAGGCGTCGTGGAACTTCCGGCCCGAGGTGTCGGCGAGGAAGTGGGCCTCGTCGCCCTCGTTCTGGAACGCCGATGCATGATGGTCGAACCACCAGGTCAGCTTCGGGGACTGGCTGTACCGGAAATCGACGATGGCGTTCTCGTCCCCCTGGAATGCGGACTCCGGGACGGGCGCGCCTCCCGCCTGGTGTGCAAGGCCCTGATAGGTGAGGGTCGCGTCGCCGTGGATACGCTCCCGGTAGAAGCGGGAGAAGACGGCGGCGCTGGCCGCGCCGTCGAAGCAGTTGTCGTGGAAGAGCACGTGCATCCGCATCTGGGTGGGAGG
Source organism: uncultured Myxococcaceae bacterium (assembly GCA_964507515.1). Lineage (GTDB taxonomy): Bacteria > Myxococcota > Myxococcia > Myxococcales > Myxococcaceae > RPRB01. The sequence goes on along the minus strand of CAZDSB010000149.1, from coordinate 4,705 downwards.
GCCTACCACCCCACTCTGCCGTGCGGGAGAGGGATTTCCCCGGCCCGCCTCGTGGCAGGTGCACGCCCCCGGAGCAGCCGGGCGGCTCTGCCGGCCTGAAGAAACGACAGTCCCCGCGCCCCTGACGCACGGACGCAGTCACGGACTCCGCGGAAGGACACACGTTCTACCAGAGGGCCGGGCGGCACGGTGCCTGCTACCGGTGAGTACAGAGTTTTCGCCGGAGAACGATTCCGGTTCGGAGGGTCTCATGCGCAAGGCGTCGGGAAAGAAGGTCACGCGGCTGCAGCGCCTGAAGGAGAGAGCCACGGCGCATCGCGAGGACGTGCAGACCACGCTGGGCGAGCTGATCGCCGCGGCGTTCGACACCGTCGGCAACGAGGTCAAGGACGTGGCCCGCCTCCTGTCGTCCCGGGAGATCAGCCGCGCGGCGCACGCGCGCATCGTTCTGGTCCAGTAGCTTCCGGCCGGCCTAGGGTCAGCGTCCCTTCGCGAGGACCCGCCGGCTGATCGACACCCACTGCCACCTGGACGTCCCGCGCTTCGACGCGGACCGCGCCGCGGTGCTCGACCGCGCGTGGGCCGCCGGAGTGCAGGGGATCCTCGTGCCGGCCATCGGCCCCGAGGCGTGGGATGCGCTGCTCGAGCTCCCCCGGAGAGACGACCGGGTCCAGGTGGCGCTCGGCATTCACCCCCAGCTGCTCCCCGAGCTGCCCGAGGCGGGCGACGGACCGGCCCTCGAGCGGCTCGACGCGCTGCTCGCCACGGACGGCGCCGTCGCGGTGGGCGAATGCGGGCTCGATGGTCCGAGCGCGGCCGGAGCGCCGATGGAGCGTCAGCTCCGCGTCCTCGACGCGCACGCGCGCCTCGCGGTGAAACACCGGCTCCCGCTGCTCCTGCACTGCCAGAGGGCACACCCGGTCCTGGAGGAGTGGCTCGCCCGAGCGACGCTGCCCGAGGCGGGCACCGTGCTGCACAGCTACAGCGGTGGGCCGGCGCGGGTCGCACGGTACGTCGAGCACGGGTGCCACCTGAGCTACGCCGGACCGGTGAGCTGGAGCGAGGCGCGCAAACCTGTGGAGGCACTGAGGCTCACGCCACGCGAGCGGCTGCTGGTGGAAACGGACGCACCGGACCAGGCGCCGACGCCGCACCGGGGCGGCCGCAACGAGCCAGCGTTCCTGGTGCGCGTCGTCGAGGCGACGGCCACGGCGCTCGGCACGACGGTCGAGGAGACCGGAGCGCTGGTCGCGGAGAACGCGCGGCGGCTCTTCCCGGCGTTCCGGGGAGGCGGGTGAGGCTCCCTTCTCTGCGAAAGGCCGGGCCGTCACGGCGGTGCTCCCGCCTTCCCGGCCAGCCGCGTCCCCTCGGAGCCAGCTTCTGCCCCAGGGTCGTCTCGCGTGCGCGACTCGGCCCGGACGCGCTAGAGAAGGCCCCCGCATGACCGCTCTTTCGCTCCGCCCCACCCCCTCGGCACCGCCGGCTCACGTCGATACGGCGCGCTCGTTCCGCCTGTCCCGCCGCTGGGACCGCACCGGCCGGCTCCTCGGTGACGAAGCCATGGAACGGCTCGCCCGGGCGCGAGTCATCGTCTTCGGCCTGGGCGGCGTCGGCAGCTACGCCGTGGAGGGGCTCGTCCGGAGCGGGGTCGGCCACATCACCCTGGTGGACTTCGACGAGGTCTGCGTCACCAACCTCAACCGACAGCTGCACGCCACTGTCCGCACCGTCGGGAAGAGCAAGGCCGAGCTGATGGCCCAGCGCTGCCGCGAGGTGAACCCCGAGTGCACCGTCGAGGCGGTCGCCGAGTTCTACCGGGCCGAGACCTCCGAGCAGCTGCTGCAGCCCGGCTGGGACTTCGTCGTCGACGCGATCGACAACGTGAAGGCGAAGCTGCACCTCCTCGACCGCTGCGTGAAGATCGGCGTCCAGGTCGTCAGCAGCATGGGGGCGGCGGGACGGCTCGACCCCACTGCGATCCGGGTGGACGACCTCTCCGACACGATCATGGACCCCTTCGCCAAGGACGTCCGGAAGCTGCTGCGCCGCAAGTACGGCCTCGACACCGAGCGGCGGACGGGCATCACCGCCGTGTACTCGGTCGAGCCACCGCGCACCCCGGTGCCGCTCACCTACGACGCGGCCACCGATGGCTTCCTCTGCGTCTGCCCCAGCCGCGAGAACGACTTCCACACCTGCGATCACCGCACCCAGGTGAACGGCAGCGTGGCCTTCGTCACCAGCGTCTTCGGGATGAACGCGGCGGGCGTGGTCGTCCGCCGCATCGCGCACGGGCGCTGACCCCGCTCAGGCCGCCGAGACGCTCGGTTCGACGCCCCCGGGCGTCTTGGCGTCGGACGGCTTCAGCGAGGCGAACGTCACGCCTTCCCGCCCGCACGCGCGACGGAAGGCGCAGCGCGCGCACTGGGACATGTCCTCGGTCATCGGGAACTGCGCCGCGTCGAGCGGCGTGTTGGCCGCCGCGTTCACGAGCAGCTCGCGCATCCGCTGCACCGACTCGCGGAACTTGAGGGAGAAGTGCTCGATCGTCTGCGGGTCGACCGGGACGTCGACCTCGTGCCCGACGTTGAGGAAGACCAGCCGGCAGCGGATCTGCTGCGGCTCCACCCGGTGGCGATGCGCGAGGTAGAGCGCGTAGCCGACGACCTGGTCCTCGTAGCCGGTGTGCGGTGCGCCGGTCTTCCAGTCCACCACGGTGATGTGGCCGTCGTGGTCGCGGAAGGCGAAGTCCGGGATGGCGAACATCTTCACGCCGTCCATCTCGAACCAGCTGTGGTCCGCGCCCTCGTCCACCTCGAGCCACTGCTGCGGGTCGAGAGCGCGCGCCCGCTCGAGCCACGCCGACTGGAAGAACCAGGTCAGCGCCGCCTCGACGTTGTCCCAGGTGCGCTTCCACTCGCTGTCGGGCAGGGGCTCGCCGTACTCGTGCTCCATGAGCCCCATGAACTCGAGGCGACGGCGCTCCTGCCAGTACGCCCGCGCGCGCGAGTGCTTGTAGTCCTCCCGCATCATGAAGCGGGCCCGGGTGATGGCCCGCGCCGCGTCCGGCTTGCGCCCGGCCCGGACGTCGAGCAGGGCGTCCTTGATGACCGCGTGCACCACCCCGCCCGCCCAGTGGAAGCGATTCGCCAGCTTCTTCAGGACCCAGAGCTGGCGCAGCTCCGGGTGCGCCCCGTCCTCCCAGCCACCCCAGCTGCCGTAGTAATGAAGGTAGTACGCCCGCCGGCAGTCCTGGAACTTCTCGTGGCGGCTCTTCGACCAGCTGAAGTCGTTGGTGAGGACGTTCTGGCCCATCCCGGAGTGAAGACGACTGTAGCCCGGGCCCCTGTCAGGGGGCGACGGAAGAGGAACGCGTCGAGCTCGCCTGCCCGCGTCGTCGCGGCGGACGCGCTCCGCGCTTCGATGCTCCGCTGGTACGACGCGCAAGCCCGCGATCTCCCCTGGCGGCGCACGCGCGACCCGTATCCGATCTGGGTCAGCGAGGTGATGCTCCAGCAGACCCAGGTGTCGGTCGTCCTCCCCTACTGGACCGCGTTCCTCGCTCGCTTCCCGGACGTGGCCGCGCTCGCGCGGGCCAGCCTCGACGACGTGCTCGCCGCGTGGCGGGGCCTCGGCTACTACGCCCGCGCACGGAACCTCCACCGCGCCGCCCGGGCCGTTCTCGAGCAGCACGGAGGCCGCCTCCCGGACGACGTCGATGCGCTTCGTGCGCTCCCCGGGTTCGGTCGCTACACGGTGGGCGCGGTCGCGTCGATCGCGTTCGGACGCGCGGTGCCGCTCGTGGACGGCAACGTCGCGCGCGTGCTCGCGCGGCTCTTCGGCGTCGAGGGCGCGACGGGCGACGCCGCGCGCGAGAAGCAGCTCTGGTCGCTCGCCACGAATCTGGTGGAGGGCGACCGTCCCGGCGACTGGAACCAGGCGCTGATGGAGCTCGGAGCGACGCTGTGCCGTACCGAGCAGCCGCAATGTCTGCTCTGTCCACTGCGCTCGCACTGCGTCGCGCTGGCCGCGGGCAAGGTGGCGGAGATCCCTGCTCCGAGGGTCCCGACACGGCGGCAGGTCCTGCACCTCGCCGTCGCCGCCGTCCGGCGGAAGGACGCCATCCTCCTCGTGCGCCGCGAGGGGACGGGACTCTTCGGCGGACTGTGGGAGCTGCCGGGCGTGGAGTGCACGCCGGGGAGCGAGCTGGAGGCGCTGCGTGCGCGCTGGCCCCGGATCACCGCCCGTCCACTGGGCCGCGTGGAGCGCACGCTGACTCACCGCGCGCTCACCCTCGAGGTCTACGCCGTCGAGCGCCTCTCACCACCCGACGGAGCTCGCTGGGTGACGCCGGCCGAGGCGGAGACGCTCGGCATCTCCGCCGCGATGCAGGCGGTCCTCCGGTGCGTGCTCGACGACCGGACCCCACCGGGAGGCACTCCATGGAAGAGATCTCGCTCGCCGCGATCGCGGCAATGACCGCGCGCGACGTCCTGCGCGCACATTCCGGACTCGGCGCCGCCGGGGCGGAGGACCTCGCCCATCGGCTCGAGACCGCGCTCCGGACCGCGGTGCGGCAGGAGCGGCTGGCCTGCGTCGCCGAGTGCGAGCATCGACGGGCGCTGTGGGCCGGGACCGAGGACCGGTCGAGCACGCCGCCGTCGCTCCGGTCCGAGGCGCGCTTCCGGGGCAACGAGGCCTCGGT
>CAZDSB010000148.1:0-6133 GCA_964507515.1 uncultured Myxococcaceae bacterium | reverse complement strand
GGCGCCGCGGACGCGGCTACCTTCCGCGGCATCGATGAGGCTCTCCTTCATCTCGTCGAAGTCGAAGCCGGGATGGAACCAGAAGCCGGCGTCCTCGCTGGTGGTCACCGCGCGCGAGACGTACCGGGGCAGGTCGGCGATGGGGACGAAGTTGGGGTTCTGCGGGCCGACCCAGATCTCACGCGTGTGACCGGCGGCGTCCACCGGGCGGTAGATGAACGGCCCGCGGAGGAAGAACGGCGTCGCCTTCGAGGCCGCGCGCAGGCCGGCCAGGTCCAGCTTCACGTCCACCAGCCACTGCTCCGGATCGCGCACCGGCCCCGAGACCCGCACCCGCGCATCGAGCAGGCCCGGGATGCGGGGCGCCTCGTCTCCCAGGCTGAACTGAGGAGGCAGGGCGTCGACGGCGTCCTGGTACCGGAGCTGATCCACCCGGGCCTCGGCGCGGAACCGCGGGACGCGCTTGCCCTCGTAGACGCCCTCCAGGTTGACCCGGAGCGAGTCGTTCTCGCCGAAGCCGACGTGCCCGTCGCGCAGCCGTACCTCGCGCGTGGCCCGGTCCCAGTCCACCGTCCCTGCGCCGGAGAGCCGCCACGGCCCCACCGGCTCGGTCGCGAGGCGGCTTCCCTCGAGGAAGAGACCGTCGATGCGGCCGGAGACCTCGAGCTCGCCGCGCTTGAGATCCGCAGGCAGCACGCCGTTCATTCGCCCGGTCACCGAGCCCGCCGTGGCGCGCACACCGACGCGCTGGCCGAGCAGCTCGATGAGTGGCCGCAGCGGCATTCCTTCCAGGCCGGCCTCGACCTGGAACGGCTGGTCACGCGCCCAGCGGACCACCGAACGCGCCTCTCCGCCTCCGTCACGCTGGACCGCCACCTCGAGCACGCGGGCGGTTGCGACGGTCGAGACCTCGACCTGGGCGTCCCACGCGCCGAGGTCGAGTGGATGGCCGTCCTGGCTGGACACCAGCTCGACCCGCAGGTCCTGCACCTCGATCCGCGGCAGCCGCGAGGCGGAAACGACGGGCGAGGCCTCCTTGCCGGGCGCGGAGGGCTTCGACTTCAGCCGCGCCGCCAGCGCCCGGAGGTTCTCGAGCTGCGTTCCCGGCCGCACCACCACCGTGCGCATCTGCACCAGGCCGGGCTCGAGCCGCCCGGCGAGCAGCGCCGCCCACCGCGGGCGGACGCGGACGCGCTCCATTTCCAGAACCACCGGTGAGCCGGGCTCGGGCGAGATGCGCACCGGCCCGAAGCTGAGTCTCAGGCTCCAGTCGACCTCGCTGTGGCTGCCGAGCTCCACGCCGCCGAGCCGCGCGGCGAGCGCGGCCTCCACCCGGTCCCGCAGCCGCGAGCGGACCGCGCTGGAGTTGAGAATAGAGTGCAGGACGATGATCGCGCTCAGCAGCGCCAGCGCGATGACCGCCGCGCGCTGCATCCAGCGACGCCGCCTGGCGCGCCTACGGCTCCGGGGTGGACGCGGCACGGGTGTGCGCGTCCACGCTGAGCTCGTCGGCGTGGATGGGGCAGGTCTCATCGTCGGCGGGTGACGACCGGAATCCTAATGTCCCGACGGGACTTGCGTCTGCCCGGCCGCCCGGCCCGGAGGCACACCCCCGTCCGAAAGTTCGCTTGCGCGTGCGCACATGGTGGGCGTTAGGGTGTCGCCATGACGACCCGCGCCCCCATCGTCCTCGTGGCAGCCGTGGGACTCCTCGCCCTGGCTGGCTGCAACCAGTACGACCAGCTCATCGCCAAGGATCAGACCTGTGACGCCCGGTGGGCGGACTACCAGGCTCAGCTGCAGCGGCGATCCGACCTCGTGCCCAACCTGGTGGCGACCGTGAAGGCCTCCGCCCAGCACGAGGAGAAGACCCTCTCGGAGGTGACCGCGGCACGGGCGCGGGCGACCGGCATCACCCTCAGCGCCGAGGACCTCCAGGATCCGGAGAAGGTGGCTGCGTTCCAGAAGGCCCAGGATCAGCTGCGGGGCGCGCTCTCCCGCCTCCTGGTTGCGAACGAGGCCTACCCGGACCTCAAGGCCAACGCGCAGTTCCACGATCTGTCGGTGCAGCTGGAGGGCACCGAGAACCGCATCCTCCGGTCACGGGAGCAGTACAACGAGGCCGTGCGGGACTACAACACCGAGCTCGGCAAGATCCGGGGCGCAGTCGTGAAGCGCGCCACCGGCGGGACCTTCAAGCCGCGCGTCTACTTCCAGGCTTCGTCGGACGCCACCCAGGCGCCCAAGGTGACCTTCTGATGCCATCGCGGGCCTGGGGCCCGCTCTGCGCGACCCTGCTCCTCCTCCTCGCCGGTCCCGTCCGGGCGTTCAACGTCCCGAGGCAGACCGACTACGTCACCGACACCGCCGGCGCGCTCAGCTCTGCGGAGCTGACTGACCTCAACAACCGGCTCGGCGACTACGAGCGGAAGACCAGCAATCAGATCTTCGTCCTGGTGACGCCCTCGCTGCAGGGCGAGCCAATCGAGGACGTGGGCTACCAGCTCATCCAGACCTGGCACCCCGGTCAGAAGGGCAAGGACAACGGGGTGGTGCTGGTCATCGCCACCGGCGAGCGCCGCATCCGGATCGAGACCGGCAAGGGCGTCGGCGGCGACCTGACTGACCTCCAGTCGAACGACATCATCCGGCGGCGGATCGCCCCCCTGATGCGCGAGAACAAGGTGCACGACGCCATCCTCGCGGGCGTCGACGGCATCGCCGAGGCGCTCTCCGGCAACGCCACGGCCGCAGGCCGACCAGGTCAGGGTCCGGTGGGTGCGCAGCAGCCCCCGGTCGTGCTGCCCCGCTTCTTCGACGTCTGCTTCTGGGGCTTCATCCTCTTCGTCGTGGTCATGCTGCTGCTGCGCTCGAGCCGTCACCCGCGGCGGCGTACCTACTGGGGCGGGCCGCCCTTCATCGGTGGCGGGGGCTGGGGCGGTGGAGGCGGCGGTGGCTGGGGTGGCGGTGGTGGTGGCGGAGACGGCGGGAGCGGCTTCTCCGGCGGCGGTGGCGGAGACGGCGGCGGCGGCGGCTCCAGCGACAGCTACTAACGCCAGTCGCTTTCACCCGCGATCGCAAAAAAAAACGAGGCGCCGTGGGGAGGGGAGAGTGAACCCACGGCGCCCCGTGGCCCCAGGACAGCAGGCCGCCTCGACCTCGCGCGAGTGCGAGTGCAGTCGGCGTGCCGGGGCGGAAGCGTCGATTTGACTGGGACAGGGGCACCAGCGGTGACCGGTGCAACACGTTGCACCTCTGCCAGGTGTTGCACCCCGGTGTTGCACCTCCCCAAGGGGGAGGCCTGTGGAACGGCGCAGGCGCGCCGCTCGTCCATGCTCACGCGGCGCGGAAGCTCGCCGGGTCCAGGTGGAAGCGGCGGCACCAGCGCTGGATCTGCATCCGCGCCACGCCCATCTGGCGGGCCACCGCGCTCACGTTCCCGTGGTGTTGCCGCAGCAACTCGATGAGCTCGGTCCGGCGATTGACGTCTGCCTCGCTGAGCGGACGGGCGGCGTGACTCGCCATCGGGTCCGGTCTCGACTCGGGCGCCGTCCGCACCACCTCGGGCAGGTGGGAGAGCTCGATGCGTCCGTTGCCAGAGAGCGCCACCGCGAGTGCCAGCGCCTTCTCCAGCTCGCGGACGTTGTGGGGCCAGCTCCACCGGAAGAGTGCCCGGGCCGCCTCCCGCGAGAAGCGAGCATGGGCCGGAGCACCCGCGCGCCCGAGCAGCGTGGGGATGAGCAAGCCCAGATCCGCGCGCCGATCCCTGAGCGGCGGCAGCTCCACCTCGAGCCCGGTGAGGCGCGCGAACAGGTCGCTGCGGAAGGTCCCCTCCTCCACCAGCGCGGCCAGGTCGCGGTGGGTGGCAGTGACGACGCGCAGGTCCACCCGGACCGGCTGGGCCGCGCCCACCGGCTGGACCTCGTTTTCCTGAAGCACCCGCAGCAGCTTCACTTGAAGGCTGGCCGGCAGCTCGCCGACCTCGTCGAGCAGCAGCGTTCCGCCGCTCGAGGCCCGGAGGAGACCGGGCCGGTCCTCGACCGCGCCGGTGTACGCGCCACGCCGCACGCCGAACAGCTCGGACTCCGCCAGCTGCTCGGGCAGCGCGCCGCAGTTCACCGCCACGAACGGCCCGGGGCGCCCGGACCAGACATGCAGCGCCCGCGCGGCGAGCTCCTTCCCGGTGCCGGTCTCGCCCTGGAGCATCACCGGCACGCGCGTCGGTGCGACCCGGGCCAGCGCCGACCAGCCGGCGAGCAGATCGGGGTGGAAGCTCTGGCATCCGAGCTCGGACGCGCCGGGCGGGAGCGCCGGCGTCGCCTCATCGGCCGCGTGCTCGTCGAACACCAGGAAGGTCTGCCCGCACTCGATGGCGTCACCGGGGCTGAGCACCGCGCGCCGCTGCGGCGTGTCCTGCACCCGCACTCCATTCTTGCTGGCGGCATCCTCGATGACCCAGCGGCCCAGCACCCTCCGCAGCCGGGCGTGCAGGGCCGACATCCGGTCGTCGGCGAAGCTGAGGCGGATCACGCCCTCGGGGGCCTGGGGTGGCGCGCGTCCCAGCCACACCTCGTCGGCACCGGTCAGGTCGACCGCGCGGGGTGGCTCTAGCGGCCGGTCACAGGCGAGCGCGACGACCAGCTGGCTCGAGCGCGCAGGCCGGGAGGACGGCCGCCCGTCGGTCTCGGACCTCGTGGGAGTGGAACGCGACACGTCAGAAGCCGGTCTCGGTCAGCCCCCGGTTCGTGTCCACTGGCGCAAGCTTCAGCTCGGCCCCGTTGGTCCCGATGAGGTGGCCCGGCTTCCCGATCGGTCCCTCCCGGACGGAGATCCAGTCGTTCACCGCCTCGCGCAGCTCGACCACCGAGACATCCGTGTCCCGGTCCTTCCAGGCGTCGAGTGCCGCCTTGCTCTGCCGCGCCAGCGCGAGCGCCCGGGTCTGCGTCTCCTCGGCGTCGCTCGAGTTCCAGATCGCCTGGGCCAGGGTGAAGCGCGTCTGGGCAATCTCCGGGGCGCTGCGGTTCTGGCGGATCTCCTGATCCAGCCGCCGCTCGAGCGCCGCGATGGTCTGCCCCGTCGGGTCCACGTAGTCGGGACCCGAGCCGCTCGGGCTGGCCGCCGACGCCATCTGCACCGCGCCCGAGCCGAGACCGGCCGAGGTCGTCGCGACGGCACCGCCCGCGGCAGGCGCCGGAGAGAGTCCGAGCAGGGGGCCCATGCTGCCAGGCTCGCGCGGCTCGCTGAGGGCCCGGTACAGCGCCTGCACCAGCCCGTTCAGCTCGGCCAGACGCGAGAGATCCAGCGTCGCCGGAGGCGCGGCGGGGCTTGCCGCCACCTCGGCGGGGCGATGCCCGATGCTGAGCACCTGGGGGCTCCCCGGCAGCGGGGCGGACTGCGCCAGCACGGACGCCGTCTCGCTCGAGGCACGGACGGCCGCCGTCGACCCGTCGCGGGGGGCCACCTGTGCCGCCAGGGCCTGCGGCAGCGCCGGACGGGTCAGGGTCACCGGGTCGGCCGGATCGATCGCCTCCGTCTGGAACTCCCAGGCCGTGGGCTGCCAGGGGGCAGCCTCGGCGCGGGTCACCGGCGTGGCATTCCCCCGGACCATCGCCACGAGCAACACGAGCGCGGAAGCGGCCACCGCCAGGGATCCACCCAGCGTCCCCGAGGCATTCACCCCCGGGGAGGCCAGGGCCTCGATCAGCGGCGCCAGCGATGAGGGCCGGTCCGCACGGTCCGGACTGAGCGCGGCGGCGAGGGCCCGGCGCAGCCGGGGCGGAATCGCCCGGGAGCGTGGCACCTCGGCCGCGGGCCCACGTCCCAGCCTGGCCTCGAGCACCTCACGCGACGCCCCCCGGCTCCCGTAGGGCCGGTGACCGATCAGCGCCTCGTGGATCGCGACAGCCAGGCTGAACTGGTCGGCCCTCGCGTCCAGGGACTCTCCCCGGTGCTGCTCCAGGGGCATGTACCCCGGGGTGCCGGGGCGCAGGGTCTCGGGGGCCTCGGCGGCGCTTCCGGTGGTGATGGCCAGCCCGAGGTCGGCCACCCGGAGCCGGCCGTCCCGGCCGACGAGGAGGTTCTCGGGCTTGACGTCCCGGTGCACCAACCCGGCCTCGTGGATGGCCTGAAGCCC